>SMXC01000207.1 GCA_004356825.1 Caldithrix sp. | reverse complement strand
TCTTCAACCGCGTTGTCAATGCCCCAGACCCAACCGATGAAAATGCAAAACAACATCGCGCCGAGTGGCGGAAAAATATCAAACCAGAGAAAAATCATAATCTCCAGAAAACTTTTACCGCCGAAAATTCCGATGCTGGTCAATGCCGGAACGGCGCCGCTGGAAAGCGCCGAGGGAATACCGAGAATGAAAATAAAAGCGCCGACAATCCAGACAATTTTCTTTCGTTGCCAGTTCTTTTCATCAACAAAATAAGCGACTGAAATTTCCAGCATTGAAATGGCTGAAGTCAAGGCTGCAATCGTCAGCATCACAAAAAATCCGGCGCCAATTATATTCCCAAAAGGAAGCTGGCGGAAGATTTCGGGCAAAATAATAAACACGAGCGCCGGCCCTTCATTCGGCGCCTGCCCGAACGAAAATAGCGCCGGGAAGATCATCAAGCCGGCCATTAGAGCGATGATCGTGTCTAAAACAGCAACGCTTATCCCGGCGGAAATGATATTTTCTTTTTTAGAAAGATAGGAACCGTAAGTCAGGATTCCGCCGATGCCCAAACTCAAAGAAAAGAAAGCCTGCCCCATAGCGGCCATAATTACTTTGCCATCGATTTTGGAAAAGTCGGGCTTGAGAAAGAATTTTAGTCCATCGCCTGCTCCTGGCAGGGTCAGGCCATGAAGGATTAGAGCGATCATTAAAACCAATAGGGTCGGCATCAAAATTTTTGACCAGCGCTCGATACCATGCTGCACCCCTTCATGAACGACCGCCATCGTAAGGCATAGAAAAATCAGTAGTAAACCAATGTTCAGCAGAGGGCTCGAAGCAAAGGCAGGAAAGGGGCTGCCGTCATTGAATAACATTTTGAAGATAAATCCAAAACTCCAACCGGCAATCACTGCATAAAAACTCAAGATAAAAATACCAGCGGCTAAACACAGAATACCCAGTCCCAGCCACGGGCCGTTCGGCCGGATGGCCCGGATGGTACCGATAACATTTTTGTGTTTGAAGCGCCCTAAGGCAAGTTCGGCAAAAAGAAATGGCAGGCAGATAAAAGTGATACAAAGCAAATAAACAAATACAAAAGCAGCGCCGCCGTTTTGGCCGGTTCGATAAGGAAAGGCCCAAATGTTGGCAAGCCCAATAGCGGAGCCTGAAGTGGCCAAAACAAATCCAAATTTCGAGCTCCATTGACCACGATCGTTAGCGTCCGTTTTCATTCCTCCGATTTAAGTTTTTTGATCTCCGGCAGTCGATGTTAATTTAATGACTGCTCACGGGCTTGTCAAGGATATTAATATTTCAAACTTTATTTAGGGAAGGTACTAACGGGTGGATTGTTTTTGGAGCATAAGAATTTACCAAAAGGAATTCTTTAATCAGCACGTTCCAAAAACTTTACCCTCTCCTTCAAAATCTCCAGCGTTAAGTCAATGGTATTCAAATGCGTTCGAAACGCCAGCGCTGCTAAACGCAAGGTAATGTTGTCATCGATAATAGTGGAGGAAATAAAAATCCGGCCGTCTTTGTGAATTTCCTGCACCAGCTTTTGGTTGAATTCGTTCACATCGCCGTGTTTAGGAATATAGCGATAGGTCACAACTGAAAGATCGGGGTAAGGGCCGACTTCAAAACCGATTTCTTGAACTTTTTCATAAAAATATCGTGCCAACCAGATTTTCTCTTCCAAACAGGCCCGAAACGGGGCGAGTCCGAGGAGTTTCAAAGGCAGCCAGAGTCTAAGCCCGCGGAAATGTTTGGTGAGCTCCGGAGAAAGGTCGGCAGGGGAAAGTTCATCGCGGCTGTTTAAAGTATCTTGAAGATAATTTGGCATGTAATAATGGGTGTCCAGCAGTTTTTGGCGGTCTTTGACCAGCAGCGCGCCGGAGCCATAAGGCAGGAATAAGCCCTTATGTGGATCCATGACAATTGAGTCCGAGGTTTCCATGCCTTGTAAAATTTCTTGCGCTTCATCACACAATATGAAAAAGGCGCCATAAGCGCCGTCAATGTGGAACCAGAGGTCTTGTCTTTCGGCAATGTCACCAATTTCTTTGAGCGGGTCAACTGCACCGGTGTCCGTGGTACCGGCCGAGGCGACTACCAGCCAGGGGTTCAGACCGGCCTGCTTATCCGCCAAAATTGTTGGTTCGAGAACTTCGGCTTGCATGCGATATCTTTTGTCAAGCGGCACATATCTGATAATGCATTCTTTCAGGCCGCCAATCCGAATTGCTTTATCAACCGAATGGTGCACCTGCTCGGAAAGATAAATGACCGATTTTTCCAAATCTTTTGCTTTTAAATTATGGGCATCCCGGGCCGTGACGATGCCGATTAAATTTGCCACACTGCCGCCGGAGGTTAGATTGCCGACCGAGCCTTTTGGATAGCCGATGATTTCAGCCATCCAATCCAGCAGCATGTTTTCCATACGCACAGCGCCAGGCCCGGCAAAGAAAACGCCCGAGTAGCGATTGGTGATGGCGGCCAGGAAATCGCCGTACGCTGAATGAGGAATGCCGCCGCCGGGAATGTACCCCAGGTGGCCGCCGGAAGCCGGGTTCAGCCCGGGTCGATCAACATTGTACTCGATAAGGTTTAAGGCTTGGTCAATGTCGATCGGGGTTTCAGAGATCGGCGAATCGTAGAGACCAATACCTTTGTCCTCTGTTGTGACGAATGCAGGTGAATCATAGATCTTCTCAAGGAAGTTGTCGGTATATTTTTTGACTTTGCTGAAGAGATGATCGCGCTCTGCTGGAAGAGGTTCTAATGGGCGGGCGAGTTTTTCAAGTTCTTTAATTTTGTTTAGCATTAACCTTAACTATTTGGCGATGCCGGGCTGCCTGCTCTTGCCACAAAAATTCCGCCACAAATCCAGTTTCCAGCATCATGCATCCAGCAGCTAGACTTTGGCTTTGCCCTGGGCTGCAATCGCTGCCATCGCTGTCTTAACTTGCTCCGGGTCGCCAAGATAATAATGCTTAATCGGCTTTAAAGCAGCGTCAAGCTCATAAACCAGGGGCATTCCGGTGGGAATGTTTAACTGCACAATTTCGTCCTCGGAGACTTCATCCAGGTATTTGACCAACGCCCGCAAGCTGTTGCCATGCGCCGCGATGATGACTTTTTTACCGGATTGAATTGCCGGCAGGATGGTTTCATGCCAGTAAGGAAGAAATCTCGCAACTGTATCTTTGAGACATTCGGTGAGTGGAAGTTCCTTGTCAGACAAACCACCGTAACGCGGGTCGTTGCCTGGATAGTGCGGATTGGATTTTTTGAGAGCGGGCGGGGGCGTGTCGTAACTTCTCCTCCAAATAAGTACCTGATCATCTCCATATTTTGCAGCGGTCTCGGCTTTGTTCAGTCCCTGCAAATCACCGTAGTGCCGCTCATTTAGACGCCAGGAACGGTGCACTGGAATCCACATCAAATCCATATCATCTAAGGTAAGCCAGAGGGTTCGTATCGCACGTTTGAGAAGAGAGGTGAAAGCGACATCAAATGTAAAACCGTTTTCTTTGAGCACCTGCCCGGCTTTTTTAGCTTCAGCAAGGCCTTTCTCAGATAAATCGACATCATGCCAGCCGGTAAATCTATTCTGTTTGTTCCACTCGCTTTCGCCGTGTCTTAGGAGCACAAGTTTGGTCATTCCGGGACATTCTCCTACTTTTAAAATAGCACAAAGACTCAGAGATCACCGAGAAAACTCTAAGACTTTTATCTTCGAGAACCGATGCCGCTGTGGCATAAGAATTATTGCTGCTCCAGTCCTCGTTTACTTAGAATCCGGTCCATCCGATGCAACGAGGCGCCGTGGTCGCCGACCATTTTTAATTGCTCGAGAATATCCCCGGCGGTTTTTTCTTCTTCCACCTGCTCGGAAATAAACCACTGCAACTCGACCTGGGTGGGGTAATCATTTTCCTTAATTGCGAGTGCATAAAGTTTATTTATCAAGCCGGTCACTTTTTGTTCATTTTTCAAAACTTCCTTAAAAATATTCAGGGGTTTACCGAACGTTGCCGGCGGTTTAGCAAGGGCTTGCAACGTGACTCTTCCACCACGGATATTTACAAAATCGTAAAGCCGCAACGCGTGGGCCATTTCCTCTTCATATTGCAGGCGCAGCCAGGTTGCAAACCCGCCCAGGTTCACAGACTCGCAATGAGCCGACATCGCAAGGTAAACATACGCTGAATCAAACTCAGCTTTTATCTGATCATTGAGTGCTTTTTCAACTGTCTTTTTTATCATTTAATCCTCCGTTGATTTTTAATTTTCAAAGTAAATATAGTTAAGTGTCACAATAAAAGAAAGAAATTTTTTGCAGCTTTCGCTTCAGAAGTGTTTCAAGTGATAAGGTATTCACCTGTTAAGGTTTTAATCTTTGGCACTTACTAACACTCTGACACTTAAACACTGTGCCTTAAAAAAAAAGCCCCGCTTCAAAAAAGAAGCGGGGCTCGCAGTCGTTTGAGAGCTCCGAAAAGTCTCTTGCTACCCTAGTTAGGTCTGTGTATGATTTATTTTGAAGCTAACTGGACTAGCAGTCGTTTTCGGAGGTCCCTATGTCTATACTAGATATAGGATCACCTCCTTTCAACAGGGTTCCAACTCGCGTTGAATATTCCCCTGGTCGAATACCCAACGACTAGGTCAATTTTCTATTTCAAATATACTCATAAATTTGAAAAAGTCAAACGATTTTCTCGAAAAATTACAACTGAAATCCCTTTAATTGACTGTCTTTCCGCCCATGCCAAAAACATGATGTTGACCGCGAATAAAAATCATACCGTCCGATATAGCGGGGGTTGCCATGCAAATTTCCCCAACAATATTTTTGGCTATCAGTTCAAAATTGGCGCCTGATTTTACCACATAAACATCGCCATCTTCGCTGGCAAAGTAGAGTTTGCCATCCGCAGCCACCGGCGAAGCCGTAAACGCCACACCACCGCGACCCGCAATCCGGTCGCGATAAACTTTTTTCCCGGTCTTTGCTTCATAGCATGTCAAGATACCGTTATTGCTGCAAGTATACAAATAGCCGTCATAAGCGATCGGCGTCGGCATGTAGGTGCCGCCGCTCTTAACCCGCCAGGCAACATTCTCATCCGAGTCCAGGCTGTCCGGGATGGAAATGTCGCCATTTTTGCCGGGACGGATAGCGATCACCGGCCGGCTCGGCGGGTAGCCCGCGGTCACATAAATGAGGTCATTATAAGCCACCGGCGTGCCGACTGTAACCTCTGAATTCATCTTATGACGCCAAAGCTCCTTACCTGTCATTGGATCATGACCATAGACAAACCGGCTGGAATTGGTAATCATTTCATCGCGGGAGTTGCCGGTGTAAATTGTCGGAGTTCCCCAGGAAGGAATTTCATCGCGCTCAGTTTTCCAAACCTCTTTGCCATCATTTATAGAATATGCCGCGATGTAAGAGTTCTTGGAACGATCGCATTGCACGATAACCAAATTTTTGTAAATAATTGGCGAACTTGCATGCCCCCACTGAATCTCATCATCAAAAAACCAACCGGCATCCAAAACACCGAGGTCCTTCTTCCACAACAAATTCCCATCCATGCTATAACACGCCAACCCTTCGGAACCAAATAAAGCGACAACATGCTTGCCATCTGTGACCGGCGTAGAATTAGCCTGGGTTGCTTTTATGTGTCGCTGCGCCCTGGGAACGCCTTCGTAGGCAATTTTTTCCCAAAGAATTTCCCCGCTTTTCTTATCCAGACAGTAAATCCGCCAGGAGTGTTTGGAAAAATCATTGGCCGGATCGACGTCGCCAAATAAGCCTACCCGATAAGTCGAGCTGGTGTCGCTGCTAATTGCCGTGGTGATGAAAATCTTATCCTGCCAGATGATAGGACTCGAATGCGCCAGCCCCGGGATTGGCGTCTTCCAGGAAATATTTATCCACTCCTCGGCATTCCAGACGGTCGGCGGATACTGGCCGTCTGCAATACCGGAAGCCTGATTGCCTCTGAATCCGGTCCAGTTTTCCGGTTTTTCAACCGTCCGCGGGCCGGTTTCAACCGGTTTATCACTTTCGCTTGTGGCCATTTTAGCCGGTTCTTTTTCTTCGGCTCTGACGAATTCCATCGTGTTTTCGCCCTGCTTAAATTTGAAGCCGACCGCCCTGCCGTTTTCAACACTGAAAGTAAAAGTGATTCCTTCCGCCTCGGCAATGTTAAACACGTGCGGCGCGGAAGCCACTAGCGTGAATGGGCTTTGGCCGGGAACGTTGGCGAACAATTGGTCCTCCTTTTGTTCAATTTTTACTTCAAAGTTTTCGCCTTCAAAGCTTCCGGTATATATTTCCGGCTGCTCAACTTTGACCGCGCTGGCGCTTTGCTCTGCTTTGACTCCCATTTCCGCGAGTTTTTTGACCACCTCGTTCATGTCGTTTGCTTTTGCGTTCGACAATGCCGGGGATAAGTCTCCCACTTCAAGTTCTGCAGCTTCAAGAACTGCCAGGGCCATTTCGCTGTTTTTATTGCGAATCGCGCTCATCAACACGCTCTTACCGCCGGCCGACTTGTTTTTGAGCATGGTTTTGACCACTTCCGTGTTGCCACCTGCTGATGCCCATTGAATCGGCGTCGGCTTGGATAGGTCGGCGCCATGCTCGATCATCAGGTTGATGATTTCCAGATGGCCTTTGTAGGCTGCCCAAACCACGGCTGTGGCGTCATAAAAGGAATCCACAACATTGACATCTGCACCGTTTTCCAACAGCGTGCGCACCACCTCCAGGTGACCGCGATCCGCAGCAAAGGTTATCGCTGTGGCGCCATAATTCGTTTTTGCGTTCGCATCGATTCCTGCCTCGAGCAAGGACTTAACCAGCACGGCATCGCCTTTTTTTGCGGCCGCCCATAATTCCTGCTCTTTTTCCTGTGCGTTTGACAAATTAGCCAG
>SMXC01000206.1 GCA_004356825.1 Caldithrix sp. | reverse complement strand
CTGATTCACTGGATCCAGCATAAAGTGAAGTGGATGTGGAAATTTCATTTGATTCATCATACCGACACCAAAGTTGACGTCACCACAAGCCTGCGGCAGCATCCCGGGGAAAGTTTGTTCAGGGTGACTTTTGCACTGCTCAGCATCCTGATCGCCGGCCTTCCCGTTGGCGTCGTCATGATTTATCAGACCCTATCTGCACTGTTCGCACAAATCACCCACGCCAACATCAAAACGCCGGCAAAAATTGACCGGCTGCTTTCCTATATCTTTGTCACGCCTAAGATGCACAAAGTTCACCACCATTATGTCCAGCCGCTGACCGACACCAATTTCGGCAATATTTTTTCAATCTGGGACCGCTTGTTCCGTACCTTCGTAGAGGTTGAAACAAAAAATTTGCAGTATGGCATCGATCCCCACATGCAGCCGGAGGAGCACAGCAGTCTAAAGAATTTACTTGCCATTCCGTTTCAGGCGTATCGCGCCCCTGGTTCATCAAAATTTGGAGAGGAAAAAACTAGTTCGTCATTCTGAGCGTGGAGTCCAGCAAAGCTTCAATTGTGGTTAGGCAGCGGACGCGAAGAATCTTGGGCTGGCCTCTGGAGATTCTTCGCACACCGACTTTTATTTATGAGGCAGGGATTGTGCATTATGTGCTCAGAATGACTTCGGTCTGTTTGTAGTTTAAAGTAATCTTAGAACGGCCTGAAGATCGTGGTCGTGCCGCCGCGCCGTTCGAGTTTAACACTGCTCAGGTGGGGCGATTTGATGTTGATTTTGAAATAGTAGCCTGCGCCGATTCCCGATGGGTTCCAGTTGAACCGGGCCTCCCAGCAATGCAAATCCCGGTAAAACGAAATTCTCTGATCGACAATTTCCGTTCCTTCTAAATCGTAACGCAGCCGATAGCCGATGCGCCATTTTTTTGTCAGCTGTACTTCAACACCGGAAAGATCAACATAAGCCCTCTTGGTCGGATTAAAAGGATTGGATTTGCTGAGGCTGTATGAAAAAGATAGGGAGGCCCGCCAGGGGATATCAAATGCGGAAAAGGCGCTTTCAGGAGAAAAACCATCTTGAGGTTGACCGGATAATCCAGCTTGAGTTTGCTGCTGATTTAATGTTGAAGCCGGTCCGCCGGCAGCAGCCTGGCTTCCCCCGCTGCTTCGATTCGATTTTTTGCCACGCAGGGTCCACCTGGCGTCGATACTGAAGCGCGTCAGCCGCGGAGAAATAAACCGATTTATGGTTCGTTTGAGCTCTTCATCATACTTATAAAAACTGTGTCCCAGGGCTGCACTTATGGTGAAATTCTTCCTGGGACTGGCGCGGAAAGAGGTCGTAAGGGCACCCATCTTCAGACTATCGGCGGCAAAATTGTAGCCGCTGCTAAAATTCAGATTAAACAAATTAATTTTCTTTTCGTTCTCCCCTTCTCCCAGCTTCATTTGAAAAAGATTGTTAAGACTATAATTCATACTCATCGACTTGCCGCGCGGCGTGCTGCGAAATTTATCCAGCCGTCTTTCCTGTCCAGAGGTATCTTCCAGCACTGCGTAGTACCCCCACACTTTATCGGAAAAATCAGGCCGGTAGGAAAACGAAAGGGAAGGGCTCATCTTGTGCCGCATGGCACGGATCGGGCCTATTTTTGGATAGAACGTTCCAAATAAGTTCGTGCTTGCCGAAGTCGAGTATTGAAATGTGCGGCGAACGGCAAACCCTTTCTCTTCCGTTGGCTCGAAAACATTGGTTGAATCTGCCAGGCTGAACGACTTTTTTCGATCAAACCAGTCCTCGTCATAATTAAACGACTGGCTTAAACTCAACCAACCGAAGAGCTTCTTTGGATTTGTAAAACTGAGCCGAATGTCATGTTCGGCCCGGCGGTCGATCTGGGCATCGGGGTCGCCAGTGCTGTCTTTTTGTACCGTATTAAGCAAAAATCCTTTATATGAATACCGAATCGAGTTGTACCATTTAGGCACTTTTTTAGATCGGCCGGTTTCATCTTTCTTGAACGGAAAGATCGCGCTTTGACCACGCGTAAAACGGAATTGCGGAAGGGTTACCGTATTTCGACCGTTTTCCAGATCTTTTGTTTGCGAAAGGTTTAAGCTAAGGCTATTCCTCCCTTCAGACCAGCGTTTATTAAACGTGGCATTCGAACGAAGCTGCCGGGTTAAACGCTGGCTCCGGTTGGCGCTGAATTCACGGTAAAAACTGTTATTACTAACGAAACTCGCGCTAACGGAGAGATTTGAATTGGGATCGATTGTCTGATTATGGCGAATATCCAGATTCCACCGGCGCTGTTTGGTACCGTCAAAAGTTTTTCTGGTGTAGGAACCTGAAACCGCGCCGGAGAACTTATAGCGCAATTTATAATTCACATTGCTGCGAAAAAGGATACCGGTCTTTTCAAAAAAATCCAGGTTAAAGCGGACATCCATGTAGTCATTTGTTGCCCAGTAGAATCCTCCATTTCGGAGATATCTTCCTTCCGCCGGACTGGTGCCGTATTGCGGCAGGATGACGCCGGACTGGCGGCCGTTTTCTTTGGTTGGAAACATGGCAAACGGAAAAATCGCCAGGGGTATTTTCCCGATGAAGAAGATTACCGGTTTGACGATGACTTTATCGTTTAGGATAACTTTCATTTGCTTGCCGCGAAAATGGAAATGTGGCTCTTCCTTGTCACAACTTGAGTATTTGCCTTCCGCCACATTGAACACGCTGGGATCGACGATCTTCACTATATCTCCCTGATAATGCCCTCCTTGAAATTTTGTCCTGCCGCGGAGTATCCTGCCCTTTTCGGTCTTAAAATTAAACTCCATGCGGTCGCCGACCATGGTCTCTTTGCCGTCTGAAAAGGTCGGCCGGCCGGTTTGTTTGACCTTGAGTGAATCAGGGCCATTTGCGCCGTTGCCGGAATCTGGCAAACTCTCAGCAATCAAAAGGTTGTCGTTCCAGAGAATGGTGATTTTGCCAGCCTTAATGGTAATATCTCCGAATTTAACCGTGGCGTCGCCGAGGAGGCGGGTCACACGCCCATTTTCGGTTTTCTCGGTAATCATGGTTTTGTAGGTGTAGTCAACCGGTTTACTGAGTCCTACGTCCGCCGCTTTGATGTCACTTTTTGAAGTCGGATCTTGATTAGGGTTCGTTAGCAATTTGTTAATTGGGCTTATTTTTGAACTATCAATGACGGCTTGAGCTTTGCGGGAAGAACTGTCGGGCGGGGTGCTGACCTGTGCCCATGCAAACGAGAATTGCAGCAATAAAACGGCGATGCTACAAAGGTTGATTTTGGATTTTAAAGATTCGAACATGATATCATAAACACCCAAAAAACAAAGTTTAGTTCCGCTCTGAATCGGATTTAACTTTTTTTTAATTGCATGTTAAGGTTGTATGATATATCTTTTTTCAAATTTATGAAAGCAAGATACCGACTCCAATTCTTTGCCTTGAAATATACAAAATCTCAAGCAAGCGAGCAATTGCATCCGGCTCTGCCGTTAGGTCCGTTTATAGAATCGGCACCATTTATAACTTATCCAACAACATTGCTACAGAGATTATGATTTACTGGTTTGAGGCCGACGCTTTTCATTCAAATCCGGAAAAATTATCCTGATGAAATAACAGACAAAGAACTATGACCTGGGACTCACTCGTTGATTGGTTTTTGAGTTTGGGTAAGAAATACAATGTCAATCCGCTGGTGTTTGGCGGCATTTATGTCGGTGCGATTCCATTCTTCACGGCATCGGTCGCCTGGATTGTACGGAACTATCGAAAGGGTAAATCTATTGTCATTCCGGTATTGTTGGCGGGCTTTTTTTTCGTATCGGCGTATCTTTATCTTATCATCGTTGGGCGAAATGTTCCTATTTGGGTGTATGGATTTGTGATTGCCTTGATTGTTTTTGGCGTTTTTTCGACGGTCAAAAAAATCAGAGGCAAAGTCAAAGACCAATAATTCTAAAAAGGTCAGGTCGTTGGGTTCAATAAATCGCAGACGCAAATCTATTCGGCTGAAGGAATTTGATTATGCCAGCGCCGGTGCGTATTTTGTGACGACTTGCACCCAGGACAGAGAATGTTTATTTGGCCAAGTTGCGAATGAACAGATGGTTTTAAACGATATCGGGCTGATTTTTGAAACCGAATGGTTGCAAACGGCCGAAATTCGGGATAATGTTTTCACGGACGCGTACATCATCATGCCCAATCATTTTCACGGAATTTTGTTCGTAGAGGAAATGGCTAACGTAGGGGCGACCGGTCCGGTCGCCCCTACCAATAAACCAAAATCATTACAGCCAAACACATTAGGTTCAATAATTGGACAATTCAAGTCAGTTGTGACCAAAAAAATCAGACAAGACGGCCGAATAAATTTCAAATGGCAACGTGGTTTCTATGACCGCGTAATCCGTAACGATGACGAACTAAACCGCATCCGTGAATACATTATCTACAATCCGTTGATAAGGCAGGAAGACACCGACAACCCCGCAAATTGGCAATTGATGGTAGGGGCACGGTGCACCGTGCCCCTACGGATTAATCAACCGACGTTATCCATTCGTTGTTAGGGAAGGATCCATGGCGGAAGAAGAAAAAAACCTCTCGACCAGCAGATTAAAAAAGCGGAGCTGGCAAAACTCAAGGCTGAAACAGCAGACCTTGAGAAGCGTAGTAAGCAAGCCCGGGTCATGGGTGTGCCTCTCGCGCAGATTATATTTGGCGGCATCGTGGTAGGATTTGTTTTGCTGAATTACATTCAGCCCCTGGTAAATCTGAATACTCAAAAGGCTAATCTGCAAACCGAAATTTCCACCAAAAAGACAGACTATAACGAGATTAAAGATCGTCTCGAGCGTATTGAGCTTGAGGCCCGCAGTAAGGCTTTGGAACAACTTTCCGACTCTTTGAAAATTGAGCAAGCCAACTTGGCCGCCCTGAATGACTCGCTTTCCAGAGAAACAGCAGCTTTGGCACACCGGACAAAAAAAGCTGAGTTTAAACTGGCCAGTGTTCAAAAGAGAATTTCTGTTTTAAATACCCAGGAAAAAGCTACAGGCGACTATTGAAAGCGAAAAGGTCAGGGTAATAATTACCGCGGCCTTTGGCGGCTCTTTAGATAGTGAAACATATGCCAATGTTCTTGAAAAATATCAAATAATAAAGGCCAAAAACTATTATGATAGCAGACTCAACCCGGACGGCAAAGGCATAGATCATCAATTTCAACTACAGCCCGGGGATAGCGTTATCTTCGATGCCGCCACCGGGCTCACCTGGCAGCAGAGCGGCTCGGGATACGGGTCGTCCTATGCTGACGGTGAAGACTATCTAAAAAAAATCAATGCTGAAACCTACGGTGGCTATAAGGACTGGCGGCTGCCGACTTTAGAGGAAGCTATGTCGCTCATGGAACCGGAACGAAAACGTAGGCTTTATATTGCTGAGCAGTTTGATGCTGAGCAAAGGTTTATTTTGACGTCGGATAAACTATCCGCCTTCGAGTGCCTGGGTGGTCGGTTTCGGCTACGGTGATTGCAACTTCGACCATGTCGGCGATGTCTACGTTCGAGCTGTTTGCTGAAGACAATCTTGGCCATTTGATTCTTTGAGTTATTTGATCCTTTTCTTTTCCTGCTGCAGGCGGTCAAATTTTTTTTAAAAAACATGCGAGGAATTAATTCGTGACTCATAAATCCGCAAGTGCATCAGGCACTTCCACCAGCAGCACGGGGCTGGCCCGCAACCTGGGTCTGCTCGGCCTGGCGGCCACGGGCATTTGCTCCATGCTGGGCGCGGCGATCAACATTATTCCGTTCATGATCCAGCGCAGTGTGCCGGGTATCGGGCCGTATGTTTTACCGGCCTACCTGTTCGCGGCGCTCCCGGCAGTTCTGGCGGCGCTGGCTTATGCCATCCTGGCCTCCGCCATGCCGCGGGCCGGCGGCAGCTATATTTATGCCAGCCGGGCGCTCAATCCGTATCTCGGCTTCGTCGCCAGTTTTTCCCAGTGGTTCGGTCTTTCCATCGCTATCGGGGTGGTGTCGTATGTCATCGTACCATTTCTGCGCGACTTCGTTGCTGCAATCGGCTGGCAGACTTTGGCAGATACCCTTGAGTCGGGACCCCTGCGGCTGATTTTGCCGTTAATATTTCTGTGGACTTTTGTCGGCGTAAACCTGCGCGGGGCGAAATTGTATCAGCGCACCCTCATCCCCATGATGTTTCTCATGTTCGCCCTGGGTGGCGTCGTTATTGTGGCGGGCTTCATGTTCGATCACAACGATTTTGCCGCAGCCCTGCTCGAGCGGGAGGGTCGCACCCTTCCAACGGGTGACATGACGCCGCTTCAGTTCAGTACCTACCTGGCGGCAGCAGCTATTCTTTTTTCGAGCTTTATCGGCTTCGATTCTATCGCGCAAGCGGGTGGTGAAGCAAAGAACCCGGGCCGCGCACTGCCTCTGGCTATTGGCATTGCCGTCTTGACAGTCGGCACATTTTACTTCTTGTTCACAGCAGCAATTTATCACGCCGTGCCGTGGCAATACATCGCCGAGCAGGCCCTGATTAAGGATATTACCGCACCCGGACTTCTGGGCTACCTGCTGCCGACGGGTTGGACCGTGGCAATCCTGGCAGGGGCGGCGGTTGCGCTGATCAACGATCTGCCGGCCATGCTGCTGGCGGTCTCGCGGCTGATGTTCGCCTGGGCCGGCGACGGTATCTTCCCAAAGCGTGTGGCCAAAGTTCACCCAACGAGACACACGCCAACCCTCGCTATCATCCTCAGCGGCATCATGGCCTCGTTAGGCATCCTGGGCAGCCACCTCGCCGGTGATTTTTTTCTCGGTGTTGACATTCTGGTGACTTCCATGCTGGTCAATTTTCTGTTGATGTGTCTTTCCGTGCTCTGGCTGCCAAAACGGAACCCGGAAATCGCCAAAGATGTACGGGTTGTTTCGAACCGCAAAATTCAGGTACCGCTGGTGTTGTTAGGTGCGATCATGCTGGGCGGATTCCTGGTCGTTCATATTTGGAAGGACATTTCAGCTTCCGTCAGCGCCTGGTATTTTCACTCAACGCCGGTTTGGCTAATCGTGATGGCCATCGCCACCGGGATTTATCTGCGCGAACTGCGCAACCTGCGTCAAAGCGGGGTCGATGTGAAAGCCATATTTTCCAAGCTGCCGCCAGAGTAATCTTATGAATATGAATGACCATTCACTTTGGCGATTTTTCTGTGGCGAAAATAATTCCCACCGAAGCAAACCGAAATTCACAGAGGGTCACCGAATTTTTTTAAAATTAATGTATCTCATTTGGGTTGTGAGGAGGGGTTGAATTATGGAATATATTCTCTACAAAAGGCTGTCGGATGAAACCATAGGTGCTTGTATTGAAGTGCACAAACTCATGGGACAAAATCTTAGTGAAAAAATTTATGAAGCCTGTGGCCTAAAAGAACTCGAAAAGCGAGGTATCACGCAGAAGGACAAAAATGGATCGATATCTTTTTCAAAGGTGAAAAGCTTGAAGAAAAGTACAGCAGGGCCATTTTGGTTGCAAACAAACGTATTGTTGAATTTAAGACAGTGCCAGATTTAAACGATTCTCACATACGGAAACTTCTTACTTATTTAGAAGCAATTATTTATCAAGCCTGCCCTGAACGAAGTCGAAAGGGTCGGTTATGTTGTTAACTTCTCACGCCGCAGTTTGCAATTTAAACGTTTGATTCTTTCAAAATGACTTAAAAAAATATAAGCCGGTTTAATTCGGTGAGTTTCGGTGCATTCGGCGCAATTCTGTGGAAAAAGTATTTTTTTAGGTTAGCGAATGATTCTGTTTACATGATTACTGCAACTTGTCATCTTTTATTATGAGTAAAAAAATAGAAAGGTGTGAGTTAGCACCGGACTTCAGCATTTCCCGCATCCTGACCGGATTGTGGCAAATTGCCGATTTGGAAAGAGAGGGCAAAAAACTAGATCTTAAGGCGACTGCCGCGGCAATGCAGCCCTATGCCGATGCCGGCTTGACTACATTCGACATGGCCGACCATTACGGT
>SMXC01000205.1 GCA_004356825.1 Caldithrix sp. | reverse complement strand
TGACCATAATGTTGGCAGATTTAATATCGCGGTGGGTGACATCTTTTTCGTGGGCCGCCTGCAGGCCGGAGGCGATTTGGGTGGCGTAATCGACGATTTTATCCAGCGTTAACGTAGGGGCGGGTTTGAAACCCGCCCCTACAAGTTCGTGCAATTCATGCCCTTCAATGTATTCCATGACAATGAACATCTCATCATCGACTTCTTCGATGGCGTAGATGGTAGCGATGTTCGGGTGATTCAGTGCCGCTGCTGCTTTGGCCTCAATCTCAAAACGTTTTCGGTCTTCTCTATTCGAAGCAATATGGCGTGGCAAGAACTTGATGGCAACTGTCCGTTCGAGCTTGGTGTCCTCGGCTTTGTAGAGCAGACCCATGCCGCCTTCACCGAGTTTTTCTATAATTTTATAGTGGAGAATTGTCGTGCCAATCATTTTCAGCAACGAATCTATTTCAATCCTAAAAGCCTTGCGATATTCCCGGCAAAAATCAACTTCTTATCGCGCTTTCTAACGCCCAGCGAATCGAGAACTTGCACCTGCTTATCAAATATATCTTTCCGCCACCCACGGGGAAAGAACGAAGAATCGGTACCAAACAGGAGACGTTCAGGCCCCAGAACTTGCAGAGATTTTTTAAACACATCTTTTAAAGTCAAGGGAAGCTGAATCCAGGAATTGGAGCTCGAGGTATCAAAATAGACATTTTTGAATTCGGCGGCAACATTTAAGGCTTCCTCAAAACGCCCGCAGCCAAAATGCGGAATGATAAAATTGACATCTGAAAACTCGGCTGCAGCCTCTCTTAAATCCAATGGATTTGAATATTTCAAATCCACCGGATCGGGCAACCCAAGCTTCTGAAAAATGGGGATACTTAATTGGCCGAAATGAACAAAAACCGGCGCCTCGGCATAAAGAGCCTCTTCATAAATCAGGTGAACCTTTTCCTCAGAAGCATGAAAGTGGTGCATGGCCGGGAAAAGCATGACGCCCCTCATCCCCAAAATATTGAATGAATAGTGGGCCTGGTTGCGCGCATCTTCTTGCTTCGGGTCGATCATGAAGTATCCGATCAATCGGTCAGGAAAAGCATTTAAGGCCGGTGCCAATTCCTCAGCATCGTTTAATTTGCTGGCAAAAAGCACCTGCCTTTTAAGCTCGAATTTATCCTGCTCCTGAACCCATCTTTCACCAAGCTCGACCGGATCTTTGCTGGGCATTTCCCAACCGAGTTTCTCAGCGAGCGCTTCAACATTTGAAAACTGCCCTGCAGCCAATTGGCAAAAGTGTTCCAGCCAGGTGTAAGAAAAAAAATGCGTATGTGCGTCGATAATTTTCAATTTGCTAAAACCTTTTAAATTCAGATTTCTCACTGTGTTCGCGAAATGACAAAAGGGGATGGTATGAGTTTGAAAAGATAAATAAAAAAGCGGTGTGTTGCAAGGGAATTGGCAAAATCAACCTGACTAATCTGGATTATTCATAAATTTTCACCGCAGAGACGCGAAGAATATATAGGATATGAGAAATTTCTTTTCAGATAGAGTTGACTGAAATAGCTGCAAAATGACAGTATATGTAAGTTTTTGGTCTTCAATTTCTTATATCGAACTCAGGCAAGTTTAGTATCTTATCCAGGTTCCGGGAATTCAAAGTTTGCCAAAACAAAATATGCTTGTTTTTAAAAGAGACGTCTTTGGACAAATCGATGATCGGCGCAAATGTTTTTCCGGTATAAGTTGAGTCGAGAAGTTGGTTTTCGTGGGATTTAAAAAGCTCAATACTTTGCTCGCCCAAATCCGTCGGCTGACTATATCCCTTTCCGAAGTAGTTGTGTTCAATGCGAAGGTTGCTGCCCCAATTTCGATTGGGTAAACTAACCCCATTTCTTTTTAGAAGTTTTAGCGTTCTACGAATTAACAGGTTTGAAGTAAATTTATTGGCTACAATAAAATCGACAACCCGCACAGCAATAACCTGGGTCGGCCAGCCAATTAAGGCCAGCCCGATTGAGATACCTGCGGCGGTGCCACCACTTCCCAATGAACAGAAGATAAAGTCAGGAATTGGGAGCTCGCCGTTTTCATGTTGTTCCTTTAGTTCCAGGGCAGCATTCACATAGCCAAGGGTGGTAGTTGGAGAAACGCCACCGGGTGGCGTCAAGTAAACAGACCCGGTTTTCCTGGATCTAGCCAGCTGTTTGTACAGCAAGAATGGAAAAGTAAACTTTGATTTTGCAGAATAAACTTTACGACTTAATTCATTAATTAATTCCAAATTTTCTCTTTTAACATTGTCCATCGGGTAAGGTAAGAAAAACACATCCGTTGGCCACCCTTGCTGTTTAGCATAAACCACACAGGCCAGCGGCCAATTTGAACCGAGAGCGCTATAGGCAATCAGTAAGTCCGCCTCTCTCTTTTTTGCTTCCGCCAGGACAAACTCAAGCGTGCGGACTTTATTGCCACCGTAGAGTGCACCGCTCAGGTCGTCCCGTTTAATCCAGAGACTTTCAAGTCCCAGGTGTTTTTCCAGCTTGGTAAGCCGCTCGACCGGAGTGGGAAATTGTCCGAGCGCCATCCAGGGAATTGATTTGCTGAGCTGAGGGAATCGTTGAAAGATAAGAGGTTGGGGCACCTCTGAATTGATTATTGTTAATTGAATATTTTTTTGGATTTTGAGCATTCGGGTTCCTAAAACTAAAACTTTAAAAGGAAAAGAAAAAGGCGCTGATTTTAAGCGCCCTTAATATTGAAAATAAAAGTATGAAAAATAAACCGGCACCTATTGGCTTTCACGCAAATCCACGACTTCAGAGTCCGGAGGTATTTCAAAATTAAACAAGGAGTCTTCCAATTGCAGATTTTCTTTAATGTTCCCTATAATGTAGGTGTTGATGTTATCATTAATATCAACTTGTTCAACTTTGACCGTCAGCCAGCTAGAGGCATCAACCCAGATTTTCATTGACCTTATAAAGGCATCTTCATCTTTTGGAAGCAGGTTAAGCACATAGGTTTTTTCACCGTTGAACTTTTCCTCACCAGCTAATTCAGGTTCGTATTCCTCTGAATACTGGAAGAGTAAGTCCTTCGGCAGGGAATTTTCTTCCGATTTGTCTACTGAATCGATAATAACCTGGTTGTCAGGCTCCGAGTAGATCCAGACTGTTGTGCCATTGGTGACAATGGTCTGGGTATCCGTTTCAATGCGGTAGTGATTACCGGCCCTGAGATAGAGTAGCCCTTTAATCGTCTGAGTTTCACCTGCAAGCTGCCAGATGAATTCTTGTTCAAAATCCGCTTTTAAACTTTGAAGTTCTTGGTATTTTTTTTGAACCTTTCTTATAATCTCTTTGGCGCGCTTTGAATTGGCATTGGTTGCAGGAGGAGTAAAACACTGAGACAATAAGATGGAGAGCAGGAATGAAATTCGAATAAGAATCATTAGAAACCTTTTAATTAATTAATCAAGTGTGTTTTTTCAAATGTTTTAACTTAAATCCGCCTGTTCGAGTTCCTCTTCATCCCACAAGACTTCCCTGGCTTTGCTACCGTCAAATCCCCCGACCACTCCGGCTGCTTCCAATTCATCAATTAAACGGGCGGCGCGGGCGTAGCCAACTTTTAAACGCCTTTGCAAAAGGGAAATCGATCCCTGCTGATGCCGGACAACCAATTTCAAAGCTTCGTTAAACAAGGCGTCGCGGGAGCCGCCGATGCCATCGTTTTCAAAGCCGCCGCTGGCTGCTTCTTCCCTCTCGACCGGCAAAGTATGCTTCGGATAGCGAGGCTGTTTTCTAATATGAGCAATTAACTTCTCTATCTCTTCAGTCGAAATAAACGCGCCGTGAATCCTCACGGGTTCCGCACTGCCGGGCGGGAGAAACAACATATCACCACGGCCCAACAATTTTTCAGCGCCGTTCAAATCGAGAATGGTGCGGGAGTCGGTTTTAGAAGCAACTTGGAAAGCAAGCCGGGCCGGAAAATTTGCTTTGATGATTCCGGTGATCACATCCACTGAAGGGCGTTGGGTCGCTACTATTAAATGAATGCCGACCGCACGGGACATCTGAGTCAGCCTGGCGATGGGTTCCTCAACATCGCGCGCTGCGGTTAACATCAAATCGGCAAGTTCGTCGATAATTAAAACCAGGTATTCCAGGTATTCAAACGGCTCTTCATCTTCGATTTCCTTCAACTGGCCGCTCTGTAATTTCTTGTTATAATCGTTGATGTTTCGCACACCGGCGCGGGCCAGAATTTCGTAACGTTGATCCATGACTACTTCCATACTTTTCAGGACGGAAATAGCATTTGCGGCGGTGGTAACTACTTCTTCGTTTAAGTCCTGGCGATAAGTCAGGTGATGGTGACGGAGATTATTATAAATTGAAAGCTCAAGACGCTTCGGATCTATCAAAACAAATTGTACTTGAATCGGATGGGCCTTAAAAAGAATGCTGGCAATGATAGCGTTTATGCAAATGCTTTTGCCTGAGCCAGTCGCACCCGCGATGAGCAGATGCGGCATCTCATCCAGGTTGGTAACAAAAGGCTCTCCGGAAATGGTTTCGCCAAGCGCCAGGGTTAAAGGGGAACCTGAATTTTGAAAAGCTGTTGAATTGACCGTGTTTCTTAAATAAACCAACGATTGCTCGCGGTTGGGAATTTCTATTCCGACAGCGCCTTTGCCGGGAATCGGCGCAACGATACGAATGCGTTTCGCACGCATTGCAAGGGCCAGATCATCGGAGAGGCCAACGATTCGGCTGATCTTAACACCGGGCGCCGGCTCAACTTCATAACGGGTAATGACCGGGCCCGGGCTAATTTGAACAACTTTGCCCTGAACCCCAAACTCTAACAAGCGATCTTCAAGAATTTGTGCATTTGCGTTGAGCTCAGCTTCCGTCATTTCATGACTTTGACTTGCCGCCACGGCCAGGAGTTCCAAAGGGGGGAAAACATACCTGCCGGAAGCGATGATGTCCTTTGGCAGCGGCATTTTCTTCTCTTCGGCACCGCCGTCCGAGTCCACATCTAATTCCATCTGTCCGGATTCAGGCCGGGCCGAAATATCAACGCGAGGAGCCGGTTCGGTTTTCTCTTCTGGTGGCTCTTCATCCCGCCAATCAAAATCCCGGCCCAGGTTTATCGCCGGCTTCTCTTTTTTTGTTTTCTTTGCGTGACGCCAGTCAGAAATCATATCACTTGTCGTATAAAAAGCTGAGGAAGCTCCCTGTCCGATATTGGTCAGAATTCCTGAGAAACTTAAGTTGGTTGCCCCAATGACCGTTGCCATAATCAAACCCAAAAGCACAACGATGGCGCCGGCAATACCGAGATAATTAAACAAATATTGGGCGATGACGCCACCGACCAAACCCGAAAAGGAAAAACCGAATTGACTGGGACCGGACGACGTAACTTCGGGAAGCGCTAAAATGACAGAAGTATAAATCGCAAAAACGAAGGGATAAGCAATCCATCTAAAGAAAGTTGAAAACGGATTACCGCGCAGAAGATTCCAGCCGGTAATAAATATGATGATTGGAAATACAAACGAGGGATAACCGATGACAAACTGAATGAGAAAATTCGAAATATAGACGCCGGCAAAACCGAGCCGGTTGTTAATTTTCCCGGATGTGATGTTGTCGGGGTGCTCGTGGGCGTCGTAAGTTGCAAGACTGATGAAAATTAAAATTCCCAAGGTGAGCAGCAAAATGCCCAGGATTTCTTCTTTTCGAGAGGTGTCTCTGTTTCTTTTCCTGTTCATGGATTTTTGAATCTAAGCTACAACCAAAGAATCCTTGACTTGTTTAACTTCCTTGACAAACTCTTGTGCCCGGCTGCAAACATTTTGCCTGCCAAAAAGGTCCGAGATGACGGCGACTCCATCTGCACCGGCCTGAATCACCGGTTCGAGATTTTCGACGGTGATGCCGCCGATTGCGATCAAAGGTAACGTCGTTTTCGGGCGCAGTTGCTCAACAATTTTAATACCCGCACTTTGAAGTTCTGTCTTTGAAAGCGAAGGATAAATCGTGCCGACTCCCCAATAGTCCGGCTTGCCTTTTAAAGCAATTTCGAATTCATTAAAATTGTGCACAGAGACGCCTAAAATCATTTGCTTGCCAAGTAGTTTTCTTGCCTCCGCAAACGGCAAATCGTCCTGGCCCAGATGGACGCCATCCGCTTTTGCAGCCAGAGCAATGTCGAGGCGATCGTTTATAATCAAAGGAATATTAAAATGCTGAGTAACCTCTTTTATTTCTAAGGCGTCGGCGTAAAATTCGTCTGATGCTGAAATCTTATTTCGTAATTGCAGAATTCCTGCGCCGCCTGCAATTGCCTCTTCAGCTAATCGGGTCAGAGAGCGTTCTTTTACGGACTCCTTGTCGAGTATTGCATATAAAGACCAGCCGATGTTTTCTGAAATCAATACTAGCCACCTGTTATATAAGTTTAGTGTGTCACTTTTTCTTCATCCCGAACTTCTGGTAAGAATCCGCTTTGATCCCAGAGCACATTTATAATTAACCACTCGCCTTTCAGCTTTGCCATCTGTAAATAATCGATCCAGTCGATTGCAACAACTTTCACGACAGCAGAACCCTCGAAATATCCAAAATCGTGACGTCCTTTTGCTGCTGCTCTTTCGGGTTTTTTTACCGCCGCCCTTTTCTGTCCTGCTGATCAAAATCTCCGCGGTCTGATGGTTGAACTGGTCATCAGCAAAGACAGCTCGCTTTGCCAATTTAGGATGCAGAGATTTTGCCATACGCTCGGCATTGCCTTCATACCAGCCTTCGATGTAATTGAGCGCAGTCTCGTTGATAGCAATCGAATCAGCGGAAGTTTGTGCAAAAAGGGTGGAAGTGGTGAAAATCAAAATTAGAATAAACGAAACCTTCGTTTTTTTCTCTCCTTTGCTAACAACTCATCTCAATCGCCCCCCGGAACTTTCCGCTTTACTTCCTCAAACCAATTCTGCACGACGACTAAGTGTTGAGCTCTAGGTCTCTTTTCCGCCTCAGATTGTAAAGCCAGAAATTTCTGGCCGTCTTTGGACATACCGTTGGCGAGCCGGATTCCTGGCGGGAGTTTGAACAGTTCCTTAGGAATTCCGGGCTTAAGCTTTGGCTGTAACTGCATTGGCACGACCATCAGTCGCCGGCCATTCAAGTAAAAAAGCTCGCTGCCATCCCGAGACCAAAATGGGACCCGACCGCCGTCGTTGGAAATGCTCACCTTTGGTTCTTTTGCGGGGAATGGCCGCAAGTAGATGTCAAGGATGCCCGATTCATTAGAACAGTATGCGATCCAGCGACCGTCTGGAGAAAAGGCGGGCTCTATTTCCTGAAAGGTCGTACCCCAAAACATTTCCACTCTTTTTTCGGGGTAATTGAAAAGCCAGATGTCGCTAAGGGTTTTAGGGGCTGCATCACTATAAACCAATACTTTTCCGTCTGGTGACCATGACCCACCACCATCTAAAGCGTTGGAAAGGACCAGGTGTTGCGTATCGCCCGTGCCATCGCGGCGTTTCCAGTACAGACCCATGTTGCTAAGCCCGGCACTCCTGAAGATGACACGCTCGCCATCCGGCGTCCAGAATGGCAAGTTATCATGATAATCCGGATCGGCCGTCAAATGTGTCAGCACCTGCCGTTTAAGTTCCAATAGAGCGATTTTTCCAGACACCGGGGCTGCGATTCCTAAAGCGACCCACTTACCGTCGGGCGAGAGACTGGCCGAACTTACGCTGCCGAGTTCTTTCGAGATCAAACTCGCCTTGCCGCTACGGTCCAGCCAGGCGAGACGTACATTGGCTGGCCCCATGTTCTGGGGAAGGTAAACAAGCGTCCCGCTGTTGGAAAAGGCCAACTGGGGCGAACCGAAATAGACGTTATAGGTTACGGATTCCAGCAGTTTAACGGGCGTGCCAACCACCTCTAGCCGGTCAAGATCAAACGCCACGGCCATGAGTTTCTGATCGAGCATATATACCAGGTGGCCTGTCGGCAAATAGCGCGCGAAGCTCCCTCCTGTAAATAATCTTTTAATCTTGCCTGTTTTGAGGGAAAGCGTTGCGACGGTCGCTTCATCAAAATGCGAACTGGGCGGTTTGATGGTGAACAGGACATGTTCGCCATCCGGCAGAATCTGTGGAAAGCGGTGACCCGCTTCTTGTTTGGCTTCATCCGGTTCGGTCAGGGCTTTCGGCTCACCACCATCCTCTGAGACTTGCCACAAGCCAAGATTGAACTGTGGCGTAAAAATGATGCCGCCTTCTCCCCAGGCGGCGGTGAGGCCTCCCACAGCATTACACAAGGACAGAGGCTTGCCCCCGAATAGAGAGATCTTCCACAACCTACCACTGGCACTAAATCCAATCCATTGACCGTCCGGGGAAAAGAAGGGGTCGCTACCCCCCTCGGTACCGGAAATTGGCGTTGGCTCGATTTCTTCCAGATCGCGCAGATAGAGCTGAGAAACTCCTCGCGAGTTCTGCGTAACGTAGACGATCTTGCGGCCATCGGGAGAAACGGCCTGCTGCACCCAATCAGTGCCATAAACAACCGCATGTTCTGCGGGCAGGGGAATCGTGAAACGGGTCACACGCCTCGGTTCGTCGCGTTGCCTCGTTTGCCAGAACACGACAAGCACAAGCAAAGTTAGCAGTGAGATGCCGAACAAGACCCAGGGCAGCCGTGACCCTGCCACAAGTTTTGAGCCTGGGGGAGGTTGACTTGTTGTTGAAATCCGCGACTGGCTGAGGGAGGCCGTATCAAGCGCCTTCAAATCCGCCGGCAGTTCTTCGACATTTTGATAACGAATGCTGGCATCTTTTGCCAGCGCTTTGTTGATGATGCCATCCAATGCAATCGGCACACCACTGCGCAAAGCCGTCAACGGTTCCGGCTCTTCATTTTGAATGGAATAAATCACCGCTTGCTCGTAGTCCCCTTTGAAGGGCATCTGTCCGGAAATCATTTCGTACAAAACCACACCCAGCGACCAGATGTCCGTGCGGTGGTCTGTATTTTCACCGCGTGACTGCTCCGGGGACATGTAGGCGGCGGTGCCCAAAGTCGTGCCCAATTGGGTCAATTTGCTGCGGTTGGCCAGTTTAGCCAGGCCAAAATCCATGATTTTGATTTGGCCTTTGTCCGTAACCATAATGTTGGCGCTTTTGATGTCCCGGTGGGTGATGCCTTTTTCGTGGGCAGCCTGTAAACCTGCCGCAGTTTGAGTGGCATAGTCAATGGCTTTATCGATGGCCATGGGCTTGCCCCCATTCGCCCCGACAAGTTCTTCTAAAGACTTGCCCTCGACGTATTCCATCGCAATGAAGGTCTGGTCATCCACCTCATCAATGGCAAAAACAGTGGCAATGTTGGGGTGATTGAGCGAGGCTGCTGCTTTTGCTTCCCGTTTAAAACGCTTCTTCTCTTCATCACCTATCGAGGTCAACGAGAGAAACTTCAACGCAACGGTGCGCTCGAGTCTGGTATCTTCGGCTTTGTAGACGACACCCATGCCGCCTTCGCCGAGCTTTTCGAGAATTTTGTAGTGGGATATATTTTTGCCGATCATATTCTAATACGGCCTCTGATAAAAGGGCGTCTTAACCACCTCCGCTGCTATTCCTTTACCCCGAATTTCAATTGCAACAGAAGTCCCGACTTCGTTAAACGGTACATTGACATAGCCGATGCCGATACCTTTTTCCAAACTCGGGGAGAAGGTACCGCTGGTCACGCAGCCAATTTCGTCGCCGTCTTTCAGAATTTTGTAACCGTGCCGCGGTACCGCGCGTTGTTTCATTTCAAAGCCGACCAATTTTCTGGTCGCGCCTTTTTCCTTGACCTGCATGATTGCCTCGCGGCCAAGGAAGTCCCCTTTGTCGAGTTTAGTAGCCCAACCCAATCCGGCTTCAATCGGGTTGGTGGTCTCATCGATATCGTTGCCGTACAAACAGAACTTCATTTCCATCCGTAAGGTATCGCGCGCGCCAAGACCGATGGGTTCGATGTCGAACTCTTTGCCAGCTTCGAGCAATCCGTTCCAGACTTTTTCGGAATGGTCAACATGAATGGCGATTTCAAACCCCTCCTCGCCAGTGTAACCGGTACGAAGTACAATGGCATCAACCTCGGCAAGTTTCGTTTCCCGAAACCAATAATATTTAACTTCAGAGAGTTCGAGATCGGTGAGTTTCTGCAGCGTGGCTTCGGCCTTTCGTCCCTGCACGGCAAAGAGACTGTACTCGTCGCTTCTGTCGACAATCTCAGCTCCCGGAATTAAGTGCTCATTCATCCACTTGAGATCTTTTTCACGGTTAGAGGCATTCACAATGGCCATGAAATGGTCGCCAAAACAGTAGACGATCATATCGTCAATCATGCCGCCGTTTTCATAACACATGCCCGTGTACTGAGCCCGGTATTTCTCCAGTTTAGTGACGTCATTCAAAGTCATCTTTTGCAAATACTCGCTAGCCTTTTCCCCCTGAATGAAAAATTCACCCATGTGGGAGACATCAAAAATTCCAACGGTGCTGCGAACGCGTTTGTGCTCGTCGATCACGCCTTTGTATTGCACCGGCATCCAATAACCGGCGAATTCGACCATTTTTGCGCCAAGTTGGGTGTGAACGTCATAAAGTGCGGTTTTCCTGGGCTGCAAGTTTTTCCTCTATTTTTTTGAAAAAACCCCGAACGTCATTCCGGTTTAATCGGTTAAATTTTCTCCAAAGCGGCTTTCATTTTTTCGAGTGCTTTACCAATATTTTCGATTGAGTTCGCATAAGAGAACCTCAGGTAGCCGTCGCCGTATTTGCCAAAAGCCGTCCCCGACAAAACCGCGACTCCGGCTTCATTGAGAAGATAATGCTCAAGTTCCTGAGAACTCATCCTGACATTTTTAACATTGGGGAAGACATAAAACGCGCCTTTGGGCGTGATACAACTGACATCGGGAATTTCATTTAAGCCCGTGACAATGAAGTCTCTGCGCTGACGAAATGTCTCAACCATGGCATCGACCTCGTCGGTTGGACCTTTTAAAGCCTCGACCGCAGCGTATTGAGAAAAAGTGGCCGTACAGGAATTGCTGTTTATCATGAGCTGTTCGACTTTTTTGGCCAGGTCTTCCCGCATGACCCCGAATCCCAGACGCCAGCCAGTCATTGCATAAGTCTTAGAAAATCCGTCCAGAAGAATGGTTTGTTCCTGCATGCCGGGCATCGAGTAGATGCTTGCGTGTTCACCCTCATAAATAATGTTTTTATAAACTTCGTCGGTGAGCACCAAAATATTTTTTTTTCTGGCCACTTCTGCAACAACTTCAACATCCTCCCGGGTTAAAACACCGCCGGTTGGATTTTGAGGGGAATTAATAATAATCATTCGGGTGCGGTCGGTTACCAAAGACCGAAATTCGTCCAGGTTAAACCGAAAATCGTTTTCCTCCCATAAAGGTAATGCTACCGGAGTGCCGCCGACAAAGTTGATCACCGACTCATAAATCGGGAAGCCCGGGTTGGGATAGATAACCTCGTCGCCTGTTTCGATGCAGGCCATGATGACAAAATACATGATCGGCTTTGCGCCCGGCGTTACGATGACCTCCTCAACTTTTGGCCGAACGCCGCGTCTGGCTTCAACATCGTCAACAATGGCTTCCCGCAACGGCATAATTCCGGCTGCTGGAGAGTAATGGGTCTCGCCGTCTCGAAGCGCTTTCACGCCGGCTTCAATGATATTTTTCGGTGTGGGAAAATCCGGTTCACCAATTTGAAGATAAATCATATCCTTTCCCTTGGCTTCCAACGCTTTGGCTCGCGCCATAACTTCGAAGGCGGTTTCGGTCCCCAGTCGTTCCATTCTGCTGGCGAAATTCATTTCAGC
>SMXC01000204.1 GCA_004356825.1 Caldithrix sp. | reverse complement strand
GCGATGAGCTTTTGGGTTAGAATCAGTAACAAGGCGCCGGTCAGCGCGATGAGAAGCGTGCGCACCAGAATCAGGAAAACTTGCTCATCATCTTTGGTGCCATATGCCTGCGCCGTCAGGCCGGTGGTGCCCATGCGCAAGAATCCAAACCCCCAGTAGATAAAATTAAAAACGATCCCGCCGACTGCCAAAGCGCCGAGATAATAAATTTCCTCGAGATGACCGAGGACGGCAGTATCGACCACGCCCAGGAGCGGCACGGAAAGGTTGCTGATGATATTTGGGATGGCGAGTCTGAGGATTTGTTTGTTCAATTGGAATGTTTGATTTGTATGGAGATTTACTTAAATTGAATTTGCAAACGTTGGCTTGTCTGTTCCGTGCTCTCCCGATGTGTCACGCCCGCGCAGGCGGGCATGCAGTAAGTACGACAGCACATGGACTCCGGCCTTCGCCGGAGGGACGATAGAACAATTGTAACGTTGTAGAATATAGTCTAACTTTATTTTCAATTCAACTTTAAACCTATGCCTGAACTTCCTGAAGTCGAAACCATTTGCAGGGCTTTGCGGAAAACCCTGCCCGGTAGAAAAATAGACAGAATACGGGTTCGGGATCCGAGATTGCGCTGGCCGGTTGATGAAACCAGGTTGCAGCAGCTCGTTCTTGGCCAAAAGGTCATTGACATCGACCGGCGGGCGAAATATTTGCTCATCAGGTTTGAGCAAGAAAGCAGACTCGTCATCCATCTTGGCATGAGCGGCAGACTTCTGCTTTTAACCGAGTCTCCACCCTTTGAAAAACACGATCACGTGATATTCTATCTCGACAATAACACGGAACTGCGGTTTCGAGATCCACGCCGGTTTGGCATGGTGGATGCGATTCCTCCGGGCGGTTTGGAAACCTACCCGCGGTTTATAAATCTCGGTGTTGAACCCCTGGCGCCCGAAACGCGGTCTGAAGCGCTCTTTGAAAAATGCCACAACTGGAAGAGGCCAATTAAAAACCTGCTCATGGACGGCAGTTTTATGGTCGGGGTTGGCAATATTTATGCGAGCGAATCTTTGTTTTATGCCGGCATTCACCCGAAGAAAGCTTCGAACATGCTTTCAAAAAAGGACTGGGCGAACCTTTTTCTTTCGATACAGAATGTTCTCAATCAAGCCATTGAAAAAGGCGGGACCACTCTAAACGATTTTGTGGACAGCAATGGAGAAGTTGGCTATTTTCAACTTTCGCTGGCGGTTTACGGCAGGGAAGGGCAGAAGTGCCGTCGGTGTCAATCATTGATTGAAAGATATGTTCAGGTGGGACGGAGTACGTATTTTTGTCCGGGGTGCCAGGATTGAAAGGGTAAATATAACCTGTTGCGCCAGTTAAGTGTTAATCACACTTTTTACCACCGAGGCACCAGGCACAGAGATTCATATATGAATGAAGCGAAGCGGAACTAATTGAGTGGAATTGTTGTGGATGCTTGTATAGAAGTTCATAGGAATTTAAGTCCGGGTTGCTAGAGTCCGCTTATGAAAGTTGTCTGTATTCTCCAACACTGGCGTCAATAATAATCTTACTTCAGGGCTTTCGTTTAATAATAATTATTGTCATATCGTCATTTTGCGGGGCATTCCCGAAGTGCAGGTTGGTCGCAGCAATGATCTTCTCAATTATTTCGCTGGCAGAATCGTCGCTATTATGTTGGATAATTTCCTGCAGTCTTTTCTCACCAAATTCTTCCTTGCGCTCATTCATGGCTTCGGAAATTCCGTCTGAATAAATCAACAACAGATCGTCTGAATGAAATGATATCTCTTCTTTCATATATGAGACATCCTTTTTAAGGCCAAGTGCAATTCCACGTGTTTTCAGTGGGGTCGGCTTTTTTCCTGCAGAAAAAATGAGCGGTATATCATGTCCAGCGTTGGAATAGCTCAGGGTGTTTTTTTGGGTGTCCAGAATTCCATAAAAAAGAGAAACAAATGTTCGCGAGTCCGTACTGTGGAATAAAAGTTTATTTGCCCCCTCAAGACAGCCATTTGCGGTTGCATCAAAAAAGATTTGCCCTCGAATGGTCGCCTGCAGGTTAGACATCACCAGGGAAGCTGCTAGTCCCTTGCCACTCACGTCTCCCAGGCCGATTGCTAGTCGATAGTCATCCAGACGGACAAAATCATAATAATCTCCTCCAACATTTAAGGCGGGGATACTCCTTCCGGCAATATCGTAGCCATCGATTTCGGGGTTAGACTGAGGCAGGAGGTTTATTTGAATATCTCTTGCCATTCTCGCTTCTTCAAGCGACCTTATACGAGCCTCCTCGGCTTTCTTCCGTTCGGTAATGTCACGATAGATTGCATAAACTCCCATCTGTTTACCGTTATCAATAATAGGAGCTCCGATAATCCAGACATCAAAAAGAGTCCCGTCTTTACGTCTGCGTTTTGAATCATTGTCAGTTCTTTGGCCATGTGTTACTTTATATGAATTCGCCGCAGCATGCTCTTTGAACTCTTCTGAAGCGACCAAATCATTTATTGGCTTTCCGATTGCTTCCTCACGAGAATAGCCAAACATTCTTGTGAATTCAGCATTGACATTAACTATAATATCGTTGTTGTCATGCAATATAATCGCCTCAGGAGCACTATTGAACAACTCTTCAAGATAAGTCTTCTCTACATGCAGTTCTTCTTCAGCTTTCTTGCGTTCGCTAATGTCACGATGATAGATAGCATAGACCGCTGTCTGGTTATCACCGTGAATGATGGGGGTATGCAGAATCGAAACATCGAATAATGTTCCGTCCTTGCGTTTGCGTTTTGATTCAACTTCGACTGTTTGGCCATGAAGTACTTTATGGAAATTCTCAGATGCTTCATCCTGGAATTCCTTTGAGGTGACCAACTCGTTTACTGACTTTCCGGTGGCTTCCTCACGAGAATAACCAAACATTCTTGTGAATTCGTCATTTACCTTAACCACAATGTTATTGTTATCATGGAGTACAATAGCCTCAGGATCGCCGTTGAACAATTTTTCAAAATAAACTTTTTGAATATGTAGTTGTTCTTCTGTTTTTCTGCTTTCGGTCATATCTTCCACAGTTTTTCATCAAGATATGTGCTACATCTTGTGCCAATTATTCAGTTTCTCTCACAAATAGTTCGGTTTAGAAGTTTGCCTGATATAGCCAACTCAATATCGCCAGCTTGTCAAGTCCGCTCCTGAAGGAGCAGATAGTTCCATCCGCTTCAGAATCTTGTCGACGTACATCTGGTGGTAACGCAACCTCGAAGTCGCATTGGGTCGGGTGTGGTCTCCGTTCCAGCAGTGTTCTGCCCGGTCGCCATAATCGACTTCACCGTCGTAGAAGGGATTCCCAGTGTTCTTAAGGAAATCTTCCACCAGGTAGACCGCATTGTTAAGATAGTAGTTATCCATATCCCCACAGTAGATATGAATTTTCCCTTTCAGCCTGGGGCCCAGGGTTTTCCAGTCGCGGCGTAAAATGTAACCGAGGTCGTAGTTTTCGCGCCAGTACGCGGCCACATTATGATCAATTTCACCGGTCTTTTTGTCCCAGATGCGTTTTGGATAGCCATCGTCTCCGACGGGCGAATAAACCGCTTCCCAGATATCCCACTGCTGGCCGGAGCGGCTGTGAGTTCCAAGAACCAATTCACGATAATTCATCTCCTGCAGCGTCGAAGTCACTTCACCGAGATAGTTGCGGTGGCCGGGTCGCGGTGTGCGCTTGAAAGCACTATCGAGATAGTAGGCATTTTTGTGTTGGTAGATATTTACAATGGTGTAAGCGCGAAAGTCGATCGGATCCGGGCAAGCGGCGAAACAGCCGTTGTAATCATCCGGGTAGAGGACCTGGACGGCCAGCGCTTCCCAGCCGCCGGTCGAGCCCCCATAGAGAAAACGAGCCCAGGATTCTCCCAGACAGCGAAACTTTTTTTCGATGAACGGGAGCAATTCGTAGGTAATGGCATCGCCGTAGGGTCCCAGGTTTTCGGAATTCACAGCATAGGAGTCGTCGTAATAGGGGTTGGCATGCTGAATCTTGATGATCACCATGCGTGGGAAGTCGGGACCGGTCCATTCTTTGTAAAACTGATAGGCATGCTCCTGTGCGATACGGTTGTAGCCATGAATATTGAATCGTTTGCTGTAGTCAGGTTCGAGATCCGGATCAGGGGGTGTCGTACGGAAGCCGCCAAAAGTATACGGAAAATGGCCGTGGTTAATGACGAGCGGGTAACGGGCCTCCCTATGGGCATCAAAGCCTTCCGGCAGCAAGACAACTGCACCCAGGTACATCGGCCTTCCCCAAAATTTGCTGAGCATCTCGCTTTTCATCTTAATGTGCTTGATATATTTGGTATCTTTTGGGGGAGCAATCGGCGGAATTTTTTGATCCAGTGTTATCCGGATCGGGGTGTTCTCACGAGGATCGATCCTGACTTTTTGGGGTGTGCTGTACAGGTTTCCGGGCGCCCGGTTCCAATGCTGTCCTTCCCCTCTGTCCATGGGCAATTTGACTGTGTGACCGTCGGCACGATGAAAGGTTTCATAGATATGCAGGAGTCCCTGCACCCAGTATTCCCCCGGCTTCAGCTCTGCCAGACTGCGGAGGGGATAACCGAAAACAGCAGCATCAAACAAGGCTTTTTCCCCCGGCTGCAGGCCATCGACATCGATGCCAAATGCGAGCTGCGTCTCCGGGCCATCGACAATTTGAAAACGGGGCTCTTTTTCATCATTCGTTGAGAGCAGCAGTAACATTCGGCCGTCAAGGGCCTGGGTCGATTGTTCCTTCGGGAACGAGATCATGAATTTGAGACTCGGTTCGCCGGCAAAGCCGGAATTGGCGGCAAAAAGAATAACGGCCAACAGAGAGGTTAGTTTTTTCATGGTTTTTTTCTCCAACATTGTATTTAGTACCTGACGAGTCAAATTCTGCCATACCCGATAAATTTGTCCCTGAATGTTTTTATCGGGGAAGCTATTCGAGCACAAGCTTTTTGGCAAGACTTGAAATCACAAATCACAAAAACCAAATAACAGCTAAAATCCAATGTCCAATTTCGAAATGTCAAATAAGATAAAGGCATTTGATAGTAACTCTTAGTTTGTTCGTTGTGATTTGCAGTTTGAGATTTATCCCCGACCAGAACATTCGGGGACAAGCTTGGGAATTGATATTTGATATTTTTGGATTTCCGGTTTATCCGGTTTATTTACATCTTCGTCCGCAAACCTTCTGCGTTTCTCAGGCGTTCCCATGATATTTTGTACTTGTATGGCAGGTGAGAACGGGTTCCGTTTGGGCGCCGGGCCAAGCGTCTGGGTTATCGCTTTCTAAGGTTTAGGTGAGTAATACGTTATCCTCATCGTTTGGAAATTGGGTGATCACGATTTAACTCAAGCAGATCCCAAAGATTGCCATATAAATCTTCAAATACCGCTACCAAACCGTATTCTTGTTTCCTGGGCTCCCTGACAAACTTAATTCCTTTGGATATCATCTCATTGTAATCACGCCAAAAATCATCAGTGTTGAGAAAAAGGAATACGCGCCCTCCGGCTTGATTACCGATAAAGGGCTCTTGTTCCGGTTTTGAAGCTCTGGCTAGTAGCAGGGTTACTCCTTTGGAACCAGGAGGAGAAACCACAACCCAGCGTTTATCCTGTTCAGGTTGATATGTATCCTCTATCAACTCGAATTTAAGTTTTTGTGTATAGAAAGCAATGGCTTCATCATAATCTTTAACTATCAGGGC
>SMXC01000203.1 GCA_004356825.1 Caldithrix sp. | reverse complement strand
GTGGATAACTTGTGGAAGTATGAACATTTTTATTCATTGATGTAAACTTTTCCCAAGAATCAAGATATTGCGAATATCCACAGAAATTACCAAATATGAACGGTTTTTACGTTTCGCTGAAAAATAAAAGTGACTTAAGTTGTTTAGAAATGGATATTTAGATCGTAATGCAAGATGCTTCAAAATTATAATTAGCTGCATTATTATTTTAGTCAATTTTGTACAAAAACTTTATTTATTAAAATCTAATGCTACCAAATGTAAACTTTTTGGGACTCACGATAAAAAGCGATGTGGATAACTTCAACAAGTTTACCATTTTAGATCCATTCTTGGAAGATTTCACTTTTAACGAATTGCAACTACTTTTATTTATTCTGCTCACAAACTTCATAACATTTTTTAGGCTTCGGCGCTCAACAAATAAATAGTTGACTTTGTTGCAAAATTTGATTAAATATCCCTATTCTTTTGAACTTGGGGTAGCAATTTGAGTTGGTTATGGGGCGCATTATTGGCGCTGACGGTGGTGGCGGTTTCGTATAAATTGCGATTCTTAACCTTGAGCGGAGCCGTTGTGGCGTTTATGATGGGATGGATAGTTTTCGGCTTTGGCCAGTTTGCATTTAGCATTGTGATGCTGTTTTTCTTTTTTTCATCCAGTCTTTGGTCAAACTTGGGAAGCGCACAAAAAGTGAAATTAACCACGAACGCGCAAAATGTCAACCAACGGGATGCCTGGCAAATATTAGCGAATGGCTTAGTTCCAACTTTGCTCCTGATCTTTTGGTTTAACTTTCAAGAATCCATTTTCATTTTACTTTTTTTGATCTCGTTCGCTGCTGCAACCGCAGATACCTGGGCTACAGAAATAGGTGTTCTTTCAAAATCCGAACCGCGCTCAATTTTAGGATTTAAGAAAGTCCCCAGAGGAACTTCCGGAGGCATCACAATCCTGGGGACAATGGCAGGTTTTGGTGGTTCTGTAGCTATTGTAATTTTGGGGCTTTTTCTGTTTTCAACGTTCCTGCCATTTCCGTTTACTTGGCAGAATGCTTTACTGGCAGCCGTGCTCGGTTTAACCGCCCAAATTTTTGACAGTATTTTAGGTGCCTCTTTCCAGGCAAAATACCAATGTTTAAAATGTAAAAGAATTTGTGAAGAAGGCAAACACTGCCTTGGGGCCGGAACGGAATTGATTTCAGGGTGGAAGTGGATGAACAATAATGTAGTGAATTTTCTTTCGGTCGTTATTGCCGTGTTTGTAGGTTGGTTAGTTGCCCATTAGAAGACATTACGTGAAATCAAAAACTTTCAAGAAATTTTTTAGCTCGGTATTTTTGCTCATTATTTTATATTTCTTGTTCGGGGGCGATTATAATATTTACAACCTGTGGAAATACCGGCAGAAAGAAAAAAAACTGCGTTCGGAAATTCAAAAGAGCGAAAAAGAAAAAGAACAGCTGACTACCGAAATAGGAATGCTGAAAAACGACTCTACTTATATTGAAAAGATCGCCCGCGAGGAATTCAAAATGGGCAAACCGGACGAAAAAATTTACATCGTAAAGTCAAGGGACGAAAAGTGAACGGACATAAAGTGCCTGCGCAAAAGGGAGGATTCGGACGAAAAATTAGAGGCTATTTTTTTACGGGATTGCTTGTACTCATTCCGGTTGTTTTAACGGGCTGGATTATTTGGAAACTGTTCCTGGCTATCGATGGCATCCTGCGACCCTACGTTCACCCATTTTTGGCGGACCGGTTTGGCATAGACTTTCTCGGGGAAACTCAAATTCCTGGAATCGGCTTCATCACACTAACGCTTGCAATTATTGCAACCGGCGCAATTGCCCGAAATTATTTTGGTCGTAAGATTGTTAATTTCGGGGATAAAATTGTTGAGCGGATTCCGCTCATAAACCGGGTTTACGGAGCGATCAAACAGATTAGCCAGGCGTTTCTTTCTTCACAACGAGAAGTATTTAAAAAACCGGTTTTGTTTGAATATCCTAGAAAAGGGATTTATTCAATTGGGTTTTACACGCAAGATACGCGCGGTCCGGTGCAGGACGCTCTTGAAGCCGACATGGTCAGTATTTTTTTACCGACCACTCCAAACCCTACTTCAGGTTTTTTACTTTTTGTACCAAAAACCGATGTTTATGATCTGGACATGACGATCGAGGAGGCGTTGAAACTGGTCATTTCAGGTGGCGTTATTATTCCGAAGCGGGTTGATGGCGATAAAGTGGTCAAGGTGAAAATGGAGACCTGAAACAATTCAGCGAGTTCTTCAGCTTGAGCACTTCATTGTATTGCGCATAGCTCCATTGAAAAGGGGTTATTGGGCCGCTTTCTAATTTTCATGCTTCGATGAGTTTATCTTGAGCGCTTCGACAGGCTCAGGACAGGTTTTGTCGAAAGAGTTAGTATGATGTAAGGACTGACGATTTGCTTGAAGTTTATGTCCGCAAAAACTGCGAGAATCATTGTCTCGCTTATTTTTTTTCTTTTCTTAAAGGGATTCTGTTTTTCCCAAACAGGAGGTCAGAGTTTAAATCAGTTTGGGCCGAATCACTCAAATCTTAATTTTAGAAGGCAACTGAATATCTACCAATGGATTTACTCTTTTAGTTTTCAAAAACGATTGGAAAACAAATTGGAATTCAAAATAGACGAGGCTTTCAGTTCAACTTTGCAAAGGATCTCCTCTCGAGATCTTTGGAAAGACAGCCAAAGCCTGACTTTGAATTTTAGTTACCCGCTTTCCCGAAGAATTTCATTCGAACCTATTTTTACATCTCGCATTCTTTCCGATCAGCTGGCTGGGTTCAATAATGACATCCAGTTCTACTCCAGCTCGGCCCGGCTAAATTTTCAACCCAGCTCGAATATCAGAATATCGCCAAGAGTCAGCAGTAAGTGGCAAACCCAGGTTGGCCAAAGTGATCACGGATTTAGCTACGGCGGAGAAGCGTCTGTTAGCGATTTCGACCTTTACGGCTATGAGAGTGAAATTTCGCTGCTCGGGGGACAGGACTTTTTTCCACACAGACGAAATGAGGATTTAAAATTGCGCTACAAAATTGCGCGGAAATTCTATGAATCTACTGCTGACACGCTTATCATCATTTTTGACCGATTGCGCCGCGATACGTTCGGTGCCGCTCCCATAAAAGACAGCATGGGGGTTGTCAGAGAAGATACGATGAAAGTCTTCGTTAGAAATTTGACTCAATCCAATCGAGGTTTTGAAAACAGGTTAAGCTACAAAGTCGGATCGAATACTTTATTCTTTTTTAAAAACTCAATTTTTTCCCGGACATTTAGAGTCAACAATTTAGAGGATGAAACGACCGATTTGCGCAAAGATGATTCAGGATTCGAGTCTGAAAATTCTGCGAAATTGCGCATCCAGAAATCAAACTGGTTCACGGATGTCACCTGGAATTATAAATTCCGCTCCCGCGAAGATCTCCGGCCGCGAGATACCACGCCCGATCCATTTGGCCGCCATCCGTCGGTTGGGTTTGATAGTGAAGACATCCTGACGGGTTTAGGCCTGCGCAGCGGTTTCAGAGTTGACGCCAACGACTCACTGGGTATATCAGCCTCTGTTACCAAGTTTCAGTACACGACTTCAGATACTGTAACTCCCAATGATCATGATCAAATTAAATGGCAATTTACTTTTACTCATTCTCATCAGTTTAGTGAGGATTTACGATTGGTTTGGCGGGGCAGTGTATTTTTAAATCATTTTGTTTTTATTTCGCGGAAGTTCAGCGGGGGGAACAATTGGCAACGGTTCATCCAATTGAAACCAGAAGTGGTCTATCAACCCAGCAAAAACCTGTCGATTCGTCAAGGGTTTACCGTGCGCGCGAAATACCAAACCTTCGATTTCGATGATGCGGAAACCGGCCTGCGAAACACCGTAAACCGGCAGTTTATCATTTTCAACAAGAGTCATTTTGCTTTGACGTCTAAAAGTAGTTTTGAATTAGGAGTCAATTTGGAGTTGGCGGAACAAGGGCGGTTTTTCATAAACGGCTGGCGGCAAAGCCTGGCTTTGTCCTGGCGGAATCAGCAAGTGAACGCTCTTTACAAGAAGAGAATCGGGGCAAATTTCCATTTCTCTGCGGGATTGAACTTTTTTCGCCAGGTACGCTGGAATCATAAAGTCGATCAGGAAGGAAAGTTGAAAAAAAGTGTCCGCAGCAAACACACAAACTTTGGCCCTGTTTGGGCGGTAACTTTTCGGCCAAGTTCATCATTAGAGCTGCTGTTTTTCGGAAACATTGATGTTGTGCATTCGTCTGGAAGAAGTACCAAACAGATAAACAATTTCAATCTTGATCTAAAGTGGTTCCTTTAAAAGGAAGGAAATCTGTGGCTGGAAAAAAAGCTGAAAATTTCCGAATGTCGATACCGAGCGTTCTTGACGAGATTACCAAAGTTGAGGCGATGGCTGAAAAGGCTGCAGACAAAATGAAGTTCAGTGAGGAGGAAAAAGATAGTTTGGCCATAGCGGTTACGGAGGCCGTCAATAATGCCATCCTCCACGGAAACAAGCAGGATAAAAATAAAAAAGTACACATAAATTTTGAGTTTGAAAAGACGAGATTGGTCGTCAGTATTAAAGATGAAGGAAAGGGATTTAATCCCGATAAAATCAGCGACCCCTTAGCTCCGGAAAATCTGTTAAAGGAAAGCGGCCGGGGTCTTTTCATTGTATCTTCTTTAATGGATGACGTCCAATATCATTTTCACAAAGACGGCACAGAGATCAATTTGATAAAAGAAAAAAAGTCTTAAACCCAGACCTTTTTAATTCCTGATTTTTTTAAATTTCCTTTACCAATTTCTGTTCTACATTTTTAAAACTGATATGGATGGAAATAGCTGGCTTGGGGAAATAAGTTTCCTTTACCGCCAATATAAAAAAAATGTCAACGCGCGGCGGCTCAAGTCTCAAATGATGATTTTTCACAACGTTTTGGAAATCCCAATGGCGTCGCAGTACTGATGAAACACGTTGGGAGTAACCGATCATTCGCGCTGACATGAATTCCTGATCACCGACGGTGAGAAGCGCGACCGTCATCGAGAAAGTGAGTTTACGGCCGTGGGCGAGAACCATTCTTCGATTCAGGAACAGTGGACGGATGGTTGGCGCATCGCTTTCGCGGCCATTGAGAACCTCAAACCTGCTGATCTGAAGAAGACGATAACGATTCGTGGTCAGACTCATTCTGTTGTGCAGGCAATTCAACGGAACCTGAATCACGTGGTTTACCACACGGGGCAAATCGTCCAGTTGGCACGACACTTTGCCGGGGACGCCTGGTAAACGAGTTAAGCCATCGCTCCCGGAAAATCCGATGAATATAGCGCTGCCATGCGCGCCCAATACAGCGATTGGCAGACTAGTGAGCAAAACAGAAGAAACTAAAAATAATGAATAAGAATGAAGTCAAAGTGTTACTCGAAAACGGCAATCTAGAAAAGTATTCAACTAATTCTAATCCTGGATAAGATGACTTATGCCATTTAATAGGTGGACATTTTTAATTGCCGTTTTAGGTGTTTTAGGCGCCATCGTTTTCTTTTGGCAATTCCCCCGTTACGCCCCTCAAGCCTCTTTCGATATGAAGCTCACCCGCCCGGAGGTTATTGACCAGGCTCGCAGTTTTCTAAAAGAAATGGGGTATAACGCCGATTCACTCGATGCCGATGCTGTGATGATGTTTGATCCGGGCATCCCTATATACCTTGAGTATGAATTGGGTTTGGTTGAAGCCCACAACGTTTTAAGGGCGGACACACTATCGATTCTTAACTGGAACACTTATTTTTATGACCGTTCTCTGCCCAGAAACCAAATGCCAGACCGCTATGATGTCTGGATTACGCCAACGGGAAATATTCTTGGGTTTCGGCATCGTTTGGCTGACTCGCTGGCCATTGAATCTCTTGAGGAGGAAGAGGCTCGCCAGTTGGCTGAAAATTTTCTCGGCGGACGAGGCGTGGATTTGTTTCGTTTTTCATTGCAAAATTCAAATACAACTCAACACCCAAACCGCACTGACTATTATTTCAGATGGGCCCGTGCCGACTCTGTATTTGGTATGGTACCGAAAGTTTGGGCGCGGGTGCATGGAAACAAGATTGGCGCATTTAGACATGACCTGCAGGAACCGGAAGAGGCCCAACAAACAGGCAGCTCTATGCAGACGGTGGTGCAATTCATCGTCACCGCGGCGTCCATTGCGACGTTCTTTCTCTTAATCTTCATCATTTCACTTTTTCTTAAAAAGTATCATGAAGGCGAGGTCGGGACAAAGACAGCGCTCACGGTGTTTGGCGTTTTATTTGGCCTGATTCTGGCTGAACATCTCTTGCATTTTACTGTACTGGGCTGGGGTATTACCATGGGAAATGTGAATCGCTTTAACACCCGGCTCATTGTGTTTACAATAACAGTTTTTATGGTGCAGGCTTTTTTGGCGGCTATGGTTTTTGCAGCATGGAGTGTCGGCGAATCTTCCGGCCGGCGAGGATGGACGAAAGTGCTGCTCAATGCTATTGACGGACTTTTGCAAGGAAAACCGTTCACCACAGATTTTGCCAACTCGGCTGTTTTGGGATATGGCTTTGGTTTCATAATTCTGGGGATCATTTACGGAGTAGTTACAATTGTTTCGGCAACCACAAATTTTGGCGCATTTACAATCCCGACCCTGAGCGGTGTTCCCGAATCATATTTTCCTTCCCTGAGTTCAATCTTTCTGGCTCTGCGGATCGCGATTCTTAACGAAATCGTCTTCAGATTATTTTTAATTTCCTGGCTCAGGGAAAAAACCAACAAAGTCTGGCCCGGCATTTTGATTTCTTCGCTTCTCTGGACACTCATGGCGTTTACCCTTTGGGATTTTCCAATCGGCTACATTAGCTTTGAATGGCTTTTTCCCGCGTACTTTTTGATTAGTGTTGCGTTCGGATTGATTTTAGTCAGGTATGGGCTGCTGACTGCAATCTTTGCAAATTTTGTCGTCCTGGCTTTCACCTATTCAATTCCGATGCTGGTCTCCTCGGCTCCATTCTTTGAAACGCAAAGCCTTCTCTTTTATGGATTTATGGGTGTGCCTCTTGCAATTTCTGTTGTAGGTTACATCAAGAGACAAAGCTTCCAATTTTCCCGTGAGCTTATTCCATCCCACATCCGTCGTATTACCGAACGCGAGCGCATGGCTCAGGAGTTGGAAATTGCCCGGAACGTGCAGATGAGCTTGCTGCCGAAACAAAACCCGCTTATCGAGGGATATGACATTGCCGGAATTTGCATTCCAGCCCTCGAAGTTGGTGGCGATTATTACGACTTTTTCCAGCTCGGAGACGGTAAAATGGGTATTGCAATCGGCGACGTTTCCGGGAAGGGCGTACCGGCGGCAATTTACATGACTCTCACAAAAGGAATCTTACAATCTCATGCCGGCGAAAGCACTTCTCCAAGAGATGTGCTTAACAAAGTAAATAAACAAATGTACAACAACATCGACCGGAATTCTTTTGTGAGCATGTTCTATGCCGTACTCGACATGACAAATCATAAGATACGATTTTCCAGAGCCGGACACAATCCGGCAATTTTGGCTCAGCGTGCCGGTTCTAAGAATTCTTTCCTGCAGCCCAGAGGAATTGCAGTTGGTTTGGAAGGCGGCGAGAAATTTAACCAATCTCTTGAAGAACATGAAATTAGTCTGGCAAGTGGCGACGTTTTGGTTTTCTATACCGACGGTTTCACCGAGGCCAGTACAGCAGAGGGAGAGGAATATGGGGAAGACCAGCTGCTGGATATCGTATCCCGGAACCGGGATCTCTCCGCCAATGCTCTGATTCAAAAAATTGTCCGCGGTGTTAAAGCATTCGTCGGCAACCACCCCCAGCATGACGATATGACAATGGTGGTGGTCAAGGTTTTGTAGCTCGCAGCAGTAACAAACCTTCACTAGGCTTTCTTTCAAAACCATCCAATAATTCATTGGACAATTATCCAAACAGATTGTATCTTTTAGGCATGGCAAGTGATAGCTCAAAATTACCCATCCCCAGATTAGATTCCAATACTTGTGTTTGAAGTGCAAGGAGGCTTGGTAAATGATCGGCCAAACCATTTCCATTACAAGATCCTTGTAAAACTAGGCGCCGGCGGCAGGGGAGAAGTCTACCTCGCCCCGGACACCGAACTCGACCGCAAGGTGGCCCTCAAGTTCCTGCCGCCGCAATATACCGAAGACCCGGAAATTAACGCTCGCTTTAAGCGTGAGGCCAAAGCCGCTGCGGCCTTGAATCACCCCAATATCATCACCATCCATGAAATTGGCGAGCACGACCCTAAGGCCTTCATCGCCATGGAATATGTCGAAGGCCAATCTTTGAAGGATGTTGTAGGGGCACACTGCAGTGTACCCCTACGGATGAATGAAATCATCGATTATGCCAGCCAAATCTGCGCAGGCCTGAGCGAAGCCCGCCAGGCCGGTATCGTGCACCGGGACATCGAACCTGACAACATCCTTATCGCTGCTAAAAGCCGGGTAAAAATCGCCGATTTTGGCGATGAATAAATTTACTAAACTCGAATTTATGACTATACTAAACTTTTGTCTACATCTTTAACCTAGATCAAGTTTATCAATCATAGATTTTTAATCACGAGAACCAGACCATGCCGAATTCAAATTTTCAGCTTGGGCAAAGACTTAAAGTTTTTGCAATAAATCTCGGCGCTTCTGAAATTAAGAAAAAAGAGACTGTTTTCTTTTTCTCAGGCTGGCTGCTTAGTTTCATTTTAATCAATATCTTTTCGTTCGATCTTGATTTTATGTTGCAGCTTGTTCATGGTTATTTTTTATTCAAACTCGTTGGCGACATGCAGAAAAAATACCGGCCGCCAAGCGAAGTTTTGATTGCCTGTTTTTTTGTGTTTGTTCTGTTTGAAATTTTTCTACTGCGTTCGATTTATTCTTCAAGTTCACTTTTGAGCTCAACAATTTCCAATACAGGGTGGTTTCCACAAGTCATTCAAATTTTCATACAAGCCTTCCTGGTCTTGACTTTCAGCTTGATTTTAGTGCGAAATGCCGGGGGCAAAAGAGGCACCCTGTTTGGCTTCTTATTTTTGGCATTTATTTGTCTTTACTTAATCGAACACGAGAGTTTTCTGGCCTCTCTTTTTCTGCAAATATTTTTATTCATTTATTTGTTGAGAAAAACCAAATGGCTAGAGGAATTGACCAAAATAGAATGCTGGATCGCCCTGCTGCTGGTCTTTTTGATGTTTAGAGGGTTTATAAACTTGAATCCATTTGAGGGAATTAACTTTAGCCAAATCAGTCAACCCGTTTTCTGGTATGCTCTACCAAAATTCTGGTATTTCACCTTTAAAATATATCTCCTTGCGGTTCTGATAAAAATTCCGATTGTTCTTGTTTACAATTTTGCCAGCCTTTCACGCAAGTTAAGAATCTCCGGCCTCTTTCAATCAACGTTTCCACAGCTGATTCAACTGGCCATGCTGCTAATCATTTTTTACTTCTTTATCGCCGGCTGGCAGGCGGAAAAAGTTCGCAAATCGGTCTTCGCGCAGATGGATAAAGTTATTTCGGGAAATGCGCCTGAGTCAATAAACTGGTTTAAAGTCGAACCCGGCGACTTTAATTCCATTTTACATATTAAAGATTACCAGCCAATCGAGTTTGGGGACTTTGATAGGCTGCCCGCCGAGGGCATCCTGACAATTCCGTTGCAGCAATCGAGGTTCAGTTTGTCTGCAACAGACGTGGACTACTTCCTTTTTGTCAAGGATTCTGAAACTGATAGAGAAAGAATTTACATTGTCAAATTGGATAGGAATTTTTTGAGTTTCATAGCCCGCGAAACCTCGATTCTGGCAGGCACACAATTGCTGGCTTACCCCTATAATCCCCCGACCTGGGAGTCGTATATTTATAAAATCGGCATCTGGAAAGATGAGCGTAGTTTTCGCCTTGTTCCGTTCGGCGTCACCCGCCACCGAAGCGGGAATATTGTGGCCGCCCCTTTTGAAGAAACCGAAAAAAGCACATCCGATTGGTTGGACAAAATTAACGAAATTCTGCGCCAGCGAAATCAGTTCACATTTGGTCTGGTAATCGCTCCGTTGATGGATGCTCAAATGCAGGAGGCGGGCTTTTTCGCTTTCGATATTTTATTGGTTCCGAGTACTTCCCTCTTCAGCTGGTCGCTGGTTAGTTATGTTTTAATGCTTGGCTTGATTTTTCTCCTGGCAGATCTTTTGGTGATCCAGCGTATGACAAAATTCGGCGCGGAAATCAACCGCATGATCGTGCAAAAGTTTACCCAGCTTAGAGACGGGATTCGTGAAATTTCCTCAGGTAATTTGGATTACAAAGTGAAAGTAGAAGGCAAGGATGAATTTGTCGAATTAGCGGACCGGTTTAACCAAATGGGCGACCGGCTGAAGGAATCCATCGCAGAGGCGCGTGAAAAAGAGCGCCTTCAATCTGAGCTCACCATTGCCAGAAATGTCCAGCTTGATCTTCTTCCCCAAACTTTGCCCGAAATTCCCGGCTTTGAAATTGCCGCAACTATTAAAACGGCAAACGAAGTCGGCGGGGATTTTTATGACGTCATGCAGTTAGACCAGGACCGCTTCTTATTCACAATTGGTGATGTCTCCGGCAAGGGCACCTCCGCCGCGTTTTATATGGCGCAGTGCATCAGCCTGTTGCGTTACTCGCCGCAATTCACCGACGACCCGCGTGAGATCGCTATACGTCTCAATCAGTATTTTGCCGACCCGAAAGTTGACCGGCAGATTTTTATCACCACCATTATCGGCACCCTGGATATTAAAACCGACACTCTGAGAATGGTTCGGGCCGGCCATACGCCGCCCATTTTCATACCCGGCAAAGAGAAGGAAATAATTCGTGAATTGGAATTAAAAGGATTGGGGCTGGGTCTGGAGCGGAGTGGCAAAATTTTCGAGGAGACCTTAACAGAAAAGAAACTCAAACTGAACCCCGGCGACAGTCTGATTCTTTACACCGACGGCGTCGTAGAAGCCGCGCGTCTGGAGGAGTCGGAAGAAAACGTAAACAGTGAAGACAAATACAAATTCTACGGCGAAGAGCGCCTGATTAATTTTCTGCAAACGTGCCGCGACAAAAGCCCGGCAAACCTTTTGGAAGCTCTCAACAAAGATGTCGAGACCTTTTTTGCGGGAAATCCGGCGAATGATGATTTTACCTTGTTGGTGATTCGGAAGGAAGGATAAATAGCATGGTAACGATGCATCATAGTCATTCTGAGCACATAAACTACAAAAGCAAATCTTCTTCTCTGAACCTGAGTGCGAAGAATCTCCCAGCCCAGTGTAAATTCGCTGGCGATTCGTCGCGCCGCGGCTCTTCAGAAATGACCGGTAACAGCAGGCCGCGCGCAGAATGACGACGCAGAAGTTTTGGGTGAATCACTACCCATTCTTCCTGTCAAACTCTTCTATTTCAGCTAAGAAGTTCATAGCTGAGAGGAGCCCTGTCCGGTAACATCATTCATACTGATATTCTTGACTACTTTATTTAGAACAAGCGAAGCAATCCATTCCTTCGCATAATTCATTGACAGCCAAATTCCAAACAATGTGAAAGCCAGACCGAAGAGAATGACCGACAAGATCCAGGTGTCATCTAGTATTCGAAAAAGAAACGGAAAAATCCCAAGGAATGGCAGAAGTTTTTAAGAAAGATGAGAAGAGGGGATGACTCATCAAAAATAAATCCCTTTGAGGTAAAATTAAATTCGGTTTAATTATTGCCGATGATTTGAATGAAATAAATTAACTCCCCTGATTAAAGTTAGATGTCATATCATCCTTCGATTGCTATCAAAATATCCGATTAACCTGGCTATTCGCAACCTCTGAAAAGTGTTTACCAAAGAGAAGGATTTGCCTAGTGATTTCAATTTTATCATAGCAGCACTCTTTTTTTTGATAACCCGCTGAAAGCTGCTGAAAACTTCCCCGTTTACCCTCCTTATCGATTTTTCCCGAAGCCATATTTTAAGAGATTCGTATAAATGCTCAAGATTAAAAGAGAGATTTACTAAACAAAATTAATCTATTTATTAAGTGTTAGTAAAAAGTATGTACTTTTTGAAAAAAGGGTTAAACAAGGCGCATTTATTGCCGATTGCATTTGTAAACAGCAACGGAAATTCGATTAAAATTGATAAGGTTGTAAAGATGACTGGATTAGAATACTTGTGCGGATTGATTGTACTGCTTTTTGGGTTTAATATTGGCTACTACGAAGCTGGTAAAGGCCTATCAAACGAAGACTTAAAAAATCTTTATAAAAAAGTTGTGGGTAAACTAAAAAAATAGACTGGCTCAAATACTTACGATTGCTATAATTTCGTACAAAGGTTTCAAAAAAAATAAAAAAGGCCCCAAACGATCATCCGAACTGATTCCGATGGTCATTTGATAAAACAAAGTCGAAACTAAAGATACTTCATTGCCATTTTATTTTTTTATGATGAGCTCTTTTTAACGAGACTTACCACCCATAAAAGCAGCATTGCGCCTAACACAGCTGTAACCAATGCCATAGGACTGATATCACCAAAAGTTACACCGGTGGCTATTTTGCTATAGAGATAAGAACCGATAAAAGCGCCGACAACACCGATAACAAGATTTCCAATTAACCCGAAACCTTTCCCCATAATCTTACCGGCCAACCAGCCGGCAGCAAGACCGAGAGCCAAGAAAAGCAATAAACCCATAAAATCCATAGCGTCCTCCCTTCAAATGAGTTAAATTTGTTTGGGGCCTTTTTATACTTCCGAATGGAAATATCTGCAATTTAACGCAAAATGACCCAATAATACAAGGAAAAAATAAAAAAGCTCTATTTTATACCGGCCTTGGTACTTGGCGCCCTGTCCTGCCAATAGGGTTTTGCAAGCGCTTGCTGGCGAGGCCAGACTTCATCTAAAGTGTCTCCGTTGTAAAGCCGACCGTTTTTCATCACGTATTTCACGCTATTGGTGTTGCGAATATTTTCCAGGGGATTCTTATTCAAGATAATCAGGTCGGCTAATTTACCGGGTTCAATTGAACCGACGTCATTACCAAAGCCAATTGCTTCCGCGCCATAAATGGTGGCCACTCGCAGGGCGTCATGTTCGGACAGCCCGCCCGATTGGATCGACCAGAGTTCCCAATGGTAACCCAGTCCCTGCAGCTGACCGTGACTCCCGATCCCCGAACGTCCGCCGGCAGCGATCAAGTCCGCGACAAATTTTGCATGCTTATCGAATACCTGCTCTTTTCGATGAGCCCATCCTGCGGGACCAGGTCGACCGCCTCGGCGCAAACTTTTAGAGGCGAGTTCTGCATGCGGTGTAAAGCGACGTAGTTTGACATCGCCGAAAACATTTTCGGAGGTATAATAGTAATTTTCGGCCCAGGGCCCGCCGTACGCAACAAGTAAAGTCGGAGTGTAAGTGATACCCGACTTCACAAAAAGCTTTACAATGTCGCTATAGATTGGCGTGATTGGCAACGCGTGTTCAAGTCCGGAGTAGCCGTCAATTGCATGAGTTAAATTAAGCTTAAAATCCAGGCCGCCTTCGGTCGTTGGCATCAGCTCGAGTTCTTTTGCCGCCATAATAAGCCATTGCCGCTGCTGCCGGTTGCCGCTCATGTACATTTTAAAAGTCTTGGTATCATAGTAATCGCTGTAGCGCCGCAGCACATTCCGCGCGTGATCCAAATCTTTGATGGGTTCTCCCCAAAACACTCCCGGTCCGGTTGAATAAATACGTGGCCCAATCATGTCGCCGGTCTCGACAAGGTCTGCATAGGAGAGCACGTCGGTAGTGGCAGTTTGAGGATCACGGGTCGTG
>SMXC01000202.1 GCA_004356825.1 Caldithrix sp. | reverse complement strand
TTCTATTGTATAGCCATCGAAGATAGTACGCCCGAGAAGCTCAACCTTTATTGGATAAAGCGGATTACCTGTGGTAAAGAAAGCGCGGCCAAACCAGAAAACACAAGGCACTAAAATCGCCGCGGCTAAAATCGTCATTATGAATGCAGGGGACTTCCTGTGCTTGTCTCGTTCTCGAAAAAGCACAAAGACGACGATTGAAAAAAAAGCGGCTCCGTATACCAAAAACGCAACTTTGGTTCCAATCGCAAGCCCAATCGATAAGCCGGCCAGGACTAAACTCACGAGAAACCGTTTTTGGCTGGATGTGTTTTCTTGGTCATATCGATAAAGAAAAAACGCAATGGCAGCGAGAATAAAGCTGGAGCCATAGACCTCTGTATAGACAAGAAAGGTTTGGAAATTAATTAGGGGAACACTTACTAAAATGGTCGATACAACGAGAGCTGCGGCTCTGCTAACATTACACTTTAAGGCAATCAGATATGTTGAACCGGCAAGAATAATCGTTCCAACCAAATTAAATACCAGCACTGACGAATGCCAGCCGGTACCTAACAACACCATCATGGGAATCTCAGCGTTCCCCGGCAAGGCATACCGCCAGGTATTGGGTGGAATGCTTAGTGAACCATTTTGCAACCAGCGAACGGCCAAAGGGAGCCGGTAATAGACCCCATCCGGTCCCGACCAACCAACCCCCTCCATAAAAAAACCCTGGGGATAAGATGAAAGTAAATTGATGGCGAAGGCCAGATAACAACTAGAGACAATTACAAGTGAGATTAGTACAGACTTTGGCAATTCTTTGAAGTATGAAAGCAATGAGAATTTTCTGGATTCGGATTCAGTTGTTGGCTTAAAATAACTCCATGCATAGAGACCAAGTAGAATCAAAGTGTCAAAGATGGCGATGGTCAAAAGTGAAAACGCATCGAATAGCCCGATAAGCTGCAATGTTGCTATGATATGAATTCTGATTATGAAAAGGCTGACGTATAAGACCAGCCCAACCAGAATGTTTGCCGCCTGACTACCCCAGTTGCCAAGACGACGGCAAATCAAAATGGTCGAAAATGCCGGTAAGGTTAGAGAAAGAATTGCACAGATGGTTTGCATATTGGAAAAATGTATTATAAATATATTAAAGCAAATTCGATTGCTTCTTTAAAAAAAGAGCGTCCTGGTATCGATTCCTGAATAATAATGCATAGAGAAATAAACCGAACACGAATTGACCAGAGCTTGGTTTTGAGCGCCATTAGTTGTCATTAAGTCATTTATTGTCATTGCTTAATGACCGAATGACATGTAATCACTTTAATGACTATCAGCATACCGGACAAAAAACAAAATGCAAAGCACTTTCCAAACGTTTAAATTTGGATCACGGTCTACCAAAGAAGCTCATGCCTCGTGACGGAGAACCTCGATCGTGCCAAAACCGAGTACATCATCGACCCAGTGACGGTCTTCCTCATTTTCGAACTGGTAGTCCTCGTTAGAGAAATGCAGCTTAACATTGTACTTGAGGGCCAGATCAAGAATTGCAGCGCGAAGCTTGGGATTCTCAGGCAGGGAGTATACCGAGTAGAGGACGATTTCGTTGGGTCGGTCATATTCGATAATATGCTGCAATGTCGGCAGATGCGCCATCACTTCAAGCTCCAATTGCTCATAGGTGTATGTGATTCCTTTGGGCGTGCAGTAGTCACGCATCATGAGGCGCTGCAGGACAATGGGAATCCCCGACGTTATCCTTGTGTTATTGTTGACATAGCTGATGCAAGTGTAATTGTCGCTTTTATTATTGCTGCTCATGCTTGTGCTCCTTTCCGAATCTCTTTGTCCAGCAGATCAAAGTAACCGCCGACCAGTTTGCGACGAATCTTACCGCCTTTGACCAGCAGCCGGAAGTCAATGCTGACGCGGGTCTGGCCTGTCTTGTTTGGTACATTACCGTGAATGATTTCTTGATTGAAAAGCACCGCCTCTCCCGGTTCGGCCACAACCGGCCTTGAGGCTTTGAAAAAGACATCCTGCATCTTGTCCTGCCGCCACGCCTCATCGTAGGCCTGTTTAACCAATTTGACCGATTCCTCCCTGTCGATCACCTGCATGCTGTTGGTGTCGAAGACCGGTGTCAGTGGAACCCAGCAGGTTCCGGTCCCCATCCCATGCCCATACCAAAGCCCGGTATGGAAATTGATGATCATCTCCTGCCGCTGGGGAAGCAGGATACGGATATTCATAAATCGCTGGACTGCGATCTCCCCATCAAATAAGGGTTCGAGAATATCGTGCGTGAAACTGTGGGCTATCTGCCGCCAATCCTTTTGGCCGGTTTCGGAGATCATCCATTTGGTTAATGCTGAGATCTCGGTGTACGGAATTGTCTCGTGAAGCTTGGTCAGATCATCGGACTTGAAGCCGCGATCAGCAATTTTTTTCTGGACCCAGCTGATGAAAGGGTATTTCTCAACGTCATACCGGATTTGCTCTAGATCGACGATAACGTCGTTGTCCTGGTTTACGACCTGCTCACTTGTCAAATCGTTGGTTAATACGCTCACTATGTACCTCCAAATTAGTTAAACAAGGTCAAGGTTTACTAAAACCGAAAATTTTAAAGTTAATCTATTACGAAAAAAAGAAATCAAATCTACTGAGTTACCAAAGCAAAGGCAATTTACATCAGATTTAAGCGCATCAGGGCAATATCCAGTATGAGCCTTAACCCAACAGGGATCACTTTAATCTTCGATTTTCCGCCTCTGCGGGCGTCGGTCGTGATAGGGACGTCGACGACACGCATGGCTCTACGGACAGCCTTTACCGGCAGCTCGGCATCATAAGAGGCGTGGTCGCACTGCAGCTGCATAACCTCTGCTGCAGTGCGGGTCCATGCCTTCATTCCGGCCAGCACGTCGGTCATCTTATGTCCACATAATAAAGAAGTATACAGGCTTATGCTTCGGTTGCCGAAAGTGCGGTGCCATGGAGTACTGCCCGCATGACGTACGGAGCCATTGGTGAAACGGCTGCCCAAAGTAACGTCAGCACGGCCGTTACGAATAGGCTCGATGAGTTTTGGAAGTTCTTCAGGAAGAAATTGCATGTCACCATCGATTTGAGCCATGATGTCTGCTTTGGCTGCTTCGATACCCGTGCGGACGGCATGTCCCTTCCCGCGGTCGTTTTCATTGCGGATATACCGCAGACCGGGAAATTCTTCGCTAAGTTTCCGGACGACATCGCCGGTTCCATCGGAGCCGCCATCGACGATGAGAACCTCGCATTCCCCGTTGAGGACGGCAAAGATTCGACGTGTGCATTCCTCAATTGTGGTCTCCTCATTCATCGTGGTTACAATAACACTGAGAGTGGGTTGCTTCATATTTGAAACTCCATTGATAGTTGAATGTCGCCAATTGCTTGTGTCAAAGACATTAGCTTATCAGCAAACAGTTGAAAGCCACGTTGCAATGAATCCTTCGTTACCGGTGCATGCAGATGATGAAGCATTGCCGCAAGGGCAGTATTCATCTTACCAATATCTATCATACTTCTTGCGTGCAACTTAAGCCATCCAGGCTTTTATGACATTTTTGAATCGCGCTTGTGTATGTCGCAATTTGCGGTTCAGTTTTATGCTATTAAATTTATTTATTCCTCTGAACGCCGGTAGATCTAAATTCGCTATGCCCAGTTCGCGTTCAATGGTTGTGGCGATAGGCAGGAATGGTCCTGATGTATGGAAAACAACCGCGTCGCTATACGGCTCATTTCTCCAGCCATAAGCGTGTTCAGTTCTGTCGAGTAAATGGCAAGAAAGTCGGGCGGCGCCAATGGCGAGCGACAGCGAAACTTGCTCTGCAAACCTTGGCGATTTTAAATCCATGAGCTCGCCCGCAAGGTTTTTTCGGGTGAAGTCTAGCCACAGACTAGAGATTCGTCGCTGTGCGCCATTTTGAAAAATGATCAAGCCGCTGTTGAAGTACGGCGTCTCATCTGCATTGACAAGTCCTAAGGCTTTGACCCACTTCTCTTGATCCCAGTTTTTATTCTCGCATTGTCCAGCAACTCTTCCGATAAAATCACTATCTACATTCCTGTACAGGGAATCCAGAGATTTCAGTACCATTGTGTCCGCGTCTAAAAAGATAACACGGTCTGCCCTGCTGTCACACATATAAACCTTATTGCCAAGAAAATAGCCATCGATGAGAGGTTCTACCTCCTTTACCTCTATCCGCGTATCCTCAAAATTCCAATGGTGCGGCCGTTTGCCGATGCAATAAATAACGATCCGGTCAAAAGATGTTCCCGAAGCAAGCAAGCTGCGTAGCGAGGTAAAAAGATAGTGCTGCCAGTCGGGACTGCAAACATAAACGACCTCTGTTGTCCGCTCGAGGGTTTCGGCTGTGACAGCATTGGGAATCTTGTCAGTTGTTAGCATAACTAGGTTTGCTGAGATACCGGATTGGTAAACTGAAGTAATTTTGCGGAAGCCTCTGGAAAAATTGCAAATTTTTCTTCCACAAACTTATTGTATATGTCCACAGTAGCCTCCGCGTGTTGATATCTGCTCTTCATATCAAATGCTTCCAGCGAATTTTCACACCACTTTTCATCTGGCTCCACATCCAGGAATTCAGCCAGATTTAAAAGAGTTTCTCTCTCAAACTCGTGTTCAAAATAATAGAAAAATCTTTTCGGGTATTGTTCCTGCCAATCAAGAAATGATCTAAGTTCATCCAGAATCGCCTCAAGTACTTTAATCAGAACATTCTGGCGGTTTTTCAACATGAAGAATTCATCCAATTGCTCTGTACCACCAAAGAATTTGATATTTGACACGGCACAGTCAAGAGGGTTTCTGACGGGCATAAGAAACCTGAGCTTATTATTCCGCGATAATATGTTACCCAGATCTACGGAATGAGCGCGGATATAAGTCGAAACTGCCATAGATTCCTTCCAGAAGAGGCAGTGTATTGTATCCTTCATAAGTTGATCGCCATAGGCACTTTTGTACATTTCAGTCAACTTGTGCTGATTACCAAATGCATGTGAATAGGTAACGGACCCACCATAAGGGCCCTCCCGTCCGCGTCCCGAGGCATAAATTGCATACCTCACAAACATGTCAAATTTCTCGTCGGTGTAGTCTGAAAAAAAATTCAATTGTTTATTATTAAAGATACGCTCACCTGCATGGTTTAGAGCCTGGCAGGTGGGATGCAATGCGACAATTCCAGCGGTCAAAGTGGTGAGATTCCGATACGGACCTAAAGTCAGGCATACAGATCTTAGATCTTTAATATCAACTCTCCTGGCGCGGAGAAATTCTATTTCGTTTTTTGCTGCTTCTCTTAAGTCTACTTTGATTGATATCGCTTTTCTAATAAGTCTTCTCATGTTTAAAATTGCAATGACTCGTCTTGACTATTTTTAGTATCTATGTTGACTTTCTAGACTATGAATCTGGTAAGCAATTCCATAACTTCTTTAATAAAATTTCTCACCGCCAAACTGTGAAAGATGTACATAAGATAACTTACAAACGCGGCAAACAAGAAAAGTGATGCTGTGGATTTCGAGTTTTGCATTTATGATTCTATCTGTACTTTCAGGTCTTTTGTGCTATCTAAGGATATCCACGGGTATTTTAAGGGTTGCCGTAAATTATAACAAGTTTGAATAAGCTGCACGGTTCGCTTGCCTTCCTCTCCCGGAATGAAAGGCTGTCGGTTATGATGTATGGCTCCCACAAAATCTTCGAGTTGGCGGCTGAAAATATCATCCGCGCTCTCCTCTGCCATCCCCTCCGAAATAGCCAGCCCGGTTAAATTCATACTTTGGTCGTTTATTTTCAATTTTATCTGCGAATTAAACGTAGTCTCAATTTCTAAGCGGCCACGCTCACCCTGGATGATGCAGCTGTTTCGTAAATCACGGGTCCGGCTTAGTTGCACAAATCCGGTTGCACCACTTTTCAACTTGAGATGAAGCTCACAGTCGGCCTCAACGCCACCCATCGCATCATCATAATATTCAAAGCTGTCATAATCGCCAAGCCACCAAAGAAGCAAATCGAGAATATGAACACCTATATCTGCAAGGACGCCGCCGCCGGTCTCTTTTCGGAAGGCGAAATCGGACATTATAGGCCATTTATAAATAATCCCTTCATGAAAATCAAAGCTAATGATATCGCCTAACATTTGGCTTTCGATTACCTGTTTCACAAACCTTGATGAATCGAAAAACCGCCTTGCTAAGCCTACAGCTAGTTTGGCTTTAGAAGCCTTTGCTGCTTTAATCATCGCATCGCATTGGCCTGTGTTCAAGGCCAACGGTTTTTCAACAAGAACATGGATGCCGTTTTGCAGCAGATCTGTCGTTACTTGAGAGTGCAAATGATGAGGCAAGGCGACAATTGCAGCATCCACGTTACCCATCGACTCTTTGTAATCCCGAACAGTTTTTGACACCTGAAAACTGCTGCCGAGTTGTTGTGCTCGTGGCAGAACCTTATCCACGAGCACTGTCACTTCCGCATGCTCGGAAAGCGCAATAGCTTGAAGGTGTGCTTTAGCTATTGCCCCACAACCAACGATTACAAATCTAATTTTTTTCATAAAAAATAGACGATCTTTTGACACACCTAAACCAGATGATTACCAATTTCTATAACAAAGTAACTGCCCAGAAGAGCGTATGTTAGAAACAGCAGACCATTCAACAACTTGCCCAGTGCCGGCCGCCGTCGGCAAACCACTTCATACCCTAAACCCAGGAAGATCGCAATGGCGAAAAAAGTTGGGAACAGCATTCGTGCTTGAAAGAAGCTCCAGGCATCATGTTTCAAACCCCACGTCACCAGCACTGTCAGAGTAGACAGCGCTATCAGAAAAACAAATGCTTCGCACAAGCGCAAGCGAAATACTGTATCCGGACTCTTGAAACTCTTAAGAGGCCATTTGTTCCGCCACAAACAAATTCCTGCACCCAACATAATCAACAGTGTTGGTACGACCCCGAGCAGGTAGATCGCCCCGGGCAGCAGACTCAGAGGATACCGCCGGGTCGCCTGAAAATTAGATTCGGGAATGTGAGAATACCAAAAAGTACCATACAACAATAGCGGCAGGGAGTGTTGGGTGTATTCGCTCAAGGAAGGATGACGCGCCAATTTTATCACGTTGACATCAAAAATCGACTTTAAGCCCTGATAGGTCCCTTGCTGCAAGGCAACCCACTTATGCCCCAAATCGTCGCGCCCCATAAACGGCTTCCCGAAAGTCATTGTGTTATCAACATACTTATACGATCCTATGGCCAGAGCAATGGAAGCGAACATGCCCAATGCAACCAGATGGTGCTTTAAATTGGCTTTTTGACGAAATTGAATAACCACCACGAGCGCTATAAGAACTGGTAAAAAGGCAAGGAATATGCCTTTAGCCAGTAGCGCAATTCCTAAAGCCAAAGCAAGCATGAGAAGATTAGATCGCGTAGGCTGGTCAATGTATCTGAACGCCTGAATGAATATCAATGTACCAAATAAAAAAGCCAATGAATCGTTGGACACAAAATTACCGAAAATAACAAACTGTGGCAACAGGGCAGCAAATATCAAAGCGTGACGCCTTGCCGCCAATTGACTTAAAAGCTTTGTCGTTTTAACAAAATGATACAGTAAACCAAGATTGGCTATGGAAAGCACCAGAGAAAGCAACTGAACTATTTTGGCAGACCCCAGCATCGCTAACGGCGCCGCCATAAAATAGTATAAAGGAGGCTGGTACGCCTGACCCAGCAGGTCTGGACTTGGAAACGCCAGGTTTTTGGCGACAAATTCGATGACCCCGAAATGATTATCGTTGTTATGCGGTCCTAAAAAAATGTAGACAATGATGCGCAGCAGAATGCCGCCTGCAAGAATCATTATTAAGGATATTTCTCCCTCATGAAAAGGCTTGGCATGGATTCGGTTACTATACTTTATCAGCGATAAACCCATTAGGATCATCGAGAAGTCAAACAACCATATTGCAGCCCTCGTTGAGGATTCGATCGCACCATCCGGACTAATGAGCGCAACAAGCAACCACTCATTAAATATGATGCCCAGGGCAATCAGCAACAACCCGATTCCAATAAATATTTTTTCTCTCTTGGAACTGTTTCTCATTTTAATTTTGTATAACTCTGCGGTGTTCTGTCCTAGCCGGGCGTTTGTTGCCGAAGCAATCTCATCCTCACCTAACCAAAAAATGCTTCGCTGAAAGGCGCTCGTAAAGACAAGCAGAATAATGCTATTACAAACAAAACTACCGTGGCGGGGATAATCGAAGCTAAGTCAGTCTAGCATTTTTTTTAATAACTTTGCCAATATTTCGTGACCGAGCGCTGAGAAATGCTTGTCTTTTGGATTAGGCCAAACTCTCTTCATCAAATCCTTCTCCACCACAAATTTTATGAACTCCTGTGTTGGCTCGTAAAACGCTATGCCTATTCTTGCTGTGATTGAGCGAAGCCTTTCTCTCGGTTCATCGCTACGGAAAGTGAAATATCCCTCGGGAGTCTGAAACCTCTTAACAAAACTTCCGCCTGCAATGGTTTCGGGATCTTCGGGATTAAAAATTACCGGCAACAATAAAACGGCTAATTTTCCACCTGAACTCTGCACTTCCTTTTTCAGTTTAAAAAGAATTTTCTCAAGCAATCTCCACTGGTATGTATTTATTTTGAAATCTTCGTGAATGTATGCTGACACATGGTTTACACCGTTTTGCGGCGACCAGGTAAGTTTATTTTGCCTTCTGTATATCTCTTCGGGTTTTTCTTCCCAAAACCGAAATTTTCTATATCGAGCTTCAACGGATTTGAAATTTTCAGTTCTGTCAACCCGATGAAAAAAGTTCTGGTTCAAAATGTGTTTAAGATAGTCGACTAAATAACTTCTCATCAGTGGAGCACTTCGTCCTGCATTTTTATCACTGTCTCGAAAAATTGTCTGATAATTTATGGGTGTCCCGTATCCATCATACAATTCCAATCTCTCATCTTTTCCAATCACAAAGTAAGGTTTTAGCTTTTTGAGCCCAAAATTATGCGACAAGATGTTGGATATATCATTGTTTGCGCAGAATGCTACGATAACTAAGTCGGGTTCAAAAAATTTACCTTTTTGCTTAAAAGCAAGAAGTTGTTGGCCTGTTCCCCATCCTCCCGCCGCTAGTATTCTTGCTGTAACTTTATTATTAAGCATTGATTCAAGTAGGATTGGAAATCGCTTATTCAAATCGGAAATGCCTGAACCGGCCAAATAAGAATCGCCTAAAAACAAAATTCGTTTCTCTGTCTGGTTTTCCCTGCCGGTTGGCTCAAACAGCATATACTCGTCGTTTGACCAACCAATTATCTTGTCTTCCCTTTGTGCCCATCCTATTTCAGGGATAAAAACCCTTAGCAAAAACTCCGCAAACAGGATAGTAATAAAAATTGATGCAGTGAGAAGAATATAATTAACCCACTTATTCATAGCTAAGACCGCGTATCAAAAACTGATAAAAAGCAACTGGTTAACAACTTCTTTTCCTCATTTCCTCGATTAGACTTGAATCGAACCTGCACGACAACCGCACGGTGAAATTTTTTGTCTTTTCTCTGAGATAATACCGAACAACAAACCGATTAGCCCTACTGAAGCCATCAGAATTTGCTTTGCACCAAAACACGGATGGCCGCCCAAGCCAATCGTCGGCTTTTATGGCAATGGCAATCAAAACTACCCTATTAAAATCAGAAAAATTGGCAGAAGTTTTTTACATGAACACCCCTTCGCATCGAGATTCGAACGCCTTTCTGTACAATCATCATTAATTCATAAACCGAAATCGCAGGATCTGCCATAAGGCGGCAAGACCATCGCGCCAGGTAATCTTCTTGCCTTCCTCGTAAGTGCGGCCGGAGTAAGAAATCGGCACCTGGTAGACCCGGCATCCGAGTTTGGCCACTTTCATGGTGAACTCGGGTTCAAAACCAAATCGATTTGATTTAAATTCGATCTGGCGGAGTATCGAACTTCGAAAGGCTTTGTAGCACGTTTCCATGTCATTGAGGTTCAAACCGGAAAGCATGTTGGCAACTAAAGTCAGGAATTTATTGCCGATGTAATGCCAAAAATAAAACACGCGCTGCGGTCCGCCGAGAAAGCGCGAACCAAAAACGACATCTGCCTTGCCTTCCAATATAGGTCCGATCAGTTTAAGGTAATCCTGCGGATCGTATTCAAGATCGGCGTCCTGAATGATGATAATCTGGCCGGTTACTTTAGCGAAACCGGTCCGTAAAGCGGCTCCTTTTCCAAGATTTTTTTCGTGGAAAAATATCTTTAATGTGCGATCTTCCCGCTGCATTTCTTTCAAAGTCTCACGCGTCCCATCCGTCGAACCATCATCAACGATGATGATTTCCTTGTGCAATCCCATCTCGACTTTGCTAACACTTTGAACGATTTCACGAACCGTATCATTTTCACAATAGACCGGAATGACAATGGATACTTCAGTGATCTTTGGAGTGCTTCTGTTAATAACGATTCCTATTCCTTAGGCCGTGCAGGGCGGATAACCGAACAATGCCAATTCTTTGCCAATTATGGGCTGCAGTTTTTCTTTATCTTGAGCAGAAAAGTCATGCCGGCCCCTACCGATATTTGAGGCATTTATCGGCTTGGTTACCTCTTTATGCTCGATCAGTACAGGTACATCACCCATACCTTTGGCCAGATTTTCTGAGAGCAACATCTTCGGTTCGAACGGAACATTTAGAAAAAGACAAATTGATTTAATTGTGGCTTCGGGCTCACTAACCAGGTCTTCATAACGGACATCGATCGACCGGTCAGGGTGGGCCTCGGCAAAACGGCGCGCGTTT
>SMXC01000201.1 GCA_004356825.1 Caldithrix sp. | reverse complement strand
TATGAGTCAGTCAATTCAGGTGAAAAGAAATTTTTTGAACAAAATCTTAGTGACAATTCTTGGGAGAAATTTTTTTCATCTCTTCTCTCATTAGGGCAAAAAGTAGGTGGTTTTAGACCCGTATTAGTCTCTTACGAAACACCTCAAACAATCTCAATATATTCTAAAGAGAACAAGGGATCCTGGGTGAAAGTTAATCTGGAGGTCAATTCGGAAGGTCAACTCATATCTATGGGAGTTAAAAAATCAGTACAACCTGTGGATTATGACTTAAGGTTGAATCTAACTTCTGACCAAACCAAAGATATTGTCAAGTCAATTGCCGCAGAATTAGAAAGAAATTATGTAACAGTAAAGCTGAGATCTGAATACTCTCAAGAGTTGGTCAAAAGGCTAAGGAATGGAAAATACGACAACATTACACAAGGTGATTTATTGGCAGATAAACTGACCAAGGATTTAAGAGAAATAAGTAATGACAAACATCTTCAAGTTATTCCACCGAGCAGAATAAATGAAGTTAAAGAGAGGTTCGGCCTGGAACAGGAGGATCACAGCTCGCAGGATAATTCTGAACCAAATGGCGAATTATCTGAAGAGCATGAGTTGTCTGAGGATATTGAATCTATTGACGTGCAATCCATTACTTCGGAAAAACTAGATAATCATATCGGATATATAACAATTGAAAGATTTGTATTTAATCAAAAAGTTATTGAAAGAACAAATAGCATTCTTTCTGATCTTAAAAACAGTAAAGCTATAATCATAGACCTGACAGGCTCAGGAGGTGGCGATGGCGAAGCTGTTATCGATCTGTTGTCATATTTCTTCGAAAACCCGGAACTATTGACCGGCTCTTCCAAGTCACCCAATGGACCTGTGGTAGAAGTATGGACAACACCTAATGAACTTAGTAAATCCTTGTCTTCTATACCTTTATACGTCCTAACGAGTTCTAAAACAATTTCAGCTGCTGAAGCTTTTACTTACCACCTAAAAAGAAAAAATAGAGCGACCATAATTGGTGAAACGACTGCCGGGGCAGGAAACAGAGTAGATGTTTTTAAAATGGCCCATGATTTTTATCTGGTGAACTCTATAGAAACATCATTTGACCCTGAAAAAAATGAAGGTTGGGAAGGTACTGGCGTAAGTCCAGATATTAGGACTTCGAGAAGGGAAGCATTGGAGAAGGCACTATCACTAGCCAATTAGAACATATCTTACATGAAGAATACTTATCGAACATCTGAGAACTATAAAGAGATTTCGAGTAAGTATTGAATTAAAATAAGATGCTAGCAAAAAACAAACCGCATTAAAAAGGTGTTTATTGAAACGTTGAAAATAATAATGATAAGTACCCGGAACTATGATTTAAAAGTACTCGCCATATTAGAACAATAGAATAAGTAATGTCGTAATCTTCGCGGCTCCCGCTTGGTATTAAAAACACCCTCCTTTCTGTTCGCTCCCTTCCTTTCTTTTCTTCTTTAACGGATTGACCAAAAATTGCTTGGGAATGTAAGCGCTTATTGCCTTGTCTAACTGACAGAAAAGAAACATTAAGTAAAAAAAAGACACCAATCTTCAGTTTACTCTAAATAAAGAGGTGATATCATGAAAGTAGTCAAGTTATTTATCATAATCTGCTTAGCGGTATTCGTCATAAGTTGTTCATCGTCAATGAAGGTGCAAACCGATTACGATCCAACAGTCAATATAGCGGCGATAAAAACCTATCACTGGCTGGAAAAACCCCGGGAAACTCCCGACAGCGCCCAGGAAGCTCTAACCGAAAATACTCTTCTGGATAAGCGAGTAAAAAAAGCGGTGAATATACAACTCATAGCTTTGGGATTGCAAATGGAAAAGGATAACCCGGATGTTCTGGTTACCTATTATATCGGATTGCAGGATAAAGTAGATGTTCAAAGAACCGGTGGCGGGTTTCATGGACGCAGGGGCCGCTTTTCCGGAGGAATGGTCTATGTCGACAAGTACAAGGAAGGCACGCTGATTGTTGATGTTTTGGATGCGGCATCGCAAGAGATCATCTGGCGCGGCATCGCCTTTGTCAAGCTCGATGATGACCTGAAACCCAAAGAAGTTGAAAAAAAGCTGAGCAAAGCCGTTAAGAAAATGTTTGAGAAGATGGGCCGCCAACGTGGCATTCTAAGTTGACAGACATTTAAGGGTTACGTTACATCTTTAGGCCAATCTCGCCTCCGATCGAGTAATTGGAGGCGAGATTTTTTTGACATTTTGCTATTTTGTAACGGGATTCCGGGTTATCATTTGGACCACACCCCTGTTATCTAACCAAAGGTCTACTACCCAAAGAAAGAGGTTTCAATGATGATAGGAATATCGTTCAGGCATCTGACAACAGCTGGTAGCCTCTTCTACATCAGCAACACAACTTTTAGCTCAATTCAGCAGGAGGTTTTCACTGCAACTTGTGCAATTACGGGTTATCACAATGGTTCAGAAAGGCCTGACCTTTCTAGCAGAGTCGCATACAATAATATTGTCATGGGGCAAAGTCCTCAAGGCGTTGACTATGGAGTGCCAGGCGCTGCCGACAACAGTTACCTATATCGGAAAATCACCGCGGTGAACATCTCCGGCGCCCTTGTGCCAAGAAGGGACTCTTTGCTTTCGCCAGCGGTTGCGGATTCAATCCGGCCCTGGTTAGAGAACGGTGCACTAAATAACTAACGTGGAGAAACCTGCTTTTATCAGAACATTTCGCAAAACCTAGCCCGGACAAGCCGGAAATCCAAAATATCAGATAACAAAATCCCAAATAAATGTCAAATCTCAATGATTAAAAACACAAAATCGACAGGCAATTCTTGGTTATTGATATTTTGAATTTGATTATTATTTGTCTTTTGAGTCTTGTTATTTGCAATTTTCTGCCAAAAAGCTTGTGCTCGAATGCTTTTATCGAGTATGGCAGAAAATAACTTGTCAGTTACTAACGCTGACGTGGTTTCAAAACCAATCCTATTTTTGCAATTTCAAGCTCTTTGAGGAGATCCATGACACCGATGACATGACCGTAAAAAACTTCTTTGTCCCCTTGCAGCAGGATCGGTTTCAATCGATTGGAAACCTTGCGTTTTACCAAACGTTCGCGTAGAACTTGTAAGTTAATTTTTTCCTTATCCCAATAAAGGTCACCGTTTTTAGCAACCGTGAGCATGATTGCTTTTCCCGGGTCAATCTCTTTTGCAACCGTTTGCGGCAACTCAACCTGCATCCCCGAACGTAGAAGCGGCGCGGTTATCATGAAGACGATCAGTAAAACCAGCGTGACGTCAACCAGGGAGGTCACGTTTATTTCCGAAAGGTTGGTATATTTACCGGACTTCATGATCTTCTTTTTTGGAAAAGGCTTCGATCAAATTTGAATAAAATATTTCCAATTCCGAACTGATGCGTTTGAGTTTGTTCACAAAATAATTATAACCCATAACCGCGGGAATGGCTGCTCCTAAACCGGCAATGGTCGTGATAAGCGCTTCGGCAATTCCCGGAGCCACCACACTTAGATCCGCAGAGCCGGTAAATCCAATGGCAAGAAATGCGTTCATAACCCCCCAAACGGTGCCGAATAAACCAAAGAACGGGCTGACACTCCCGGTTGTTGCCAGGAAAACCAAGTTTTTTTCAAGGCCTAAAATTTCACGGCTGGCTACGGAATCAAACAGGCGAACGAGATCGTCGGATGTGTGCTCGGTTCCGGGTTTTTGTTCCCGCAGCAAATCCACACCGCCTGTTAAAGATGGCTTCGATGCAGAGCTCTCGTTTTTATTAAAGAGCCGGTACGCTTCCTTGAAAACAATTGAAAATGGATTTTTGGGATACTGCCTGCTTGCCTGCAGAATTTCTTTGACGCCTTTTCGTAATTGGAACAATCGCATAAAAGCATCTGTTTCTTTACCAACCCGTCTAAAAACCCGCAATTTATCCAAAATAATTCCCCAGGAAATAATGGAGAATATGGCAAGTAAGCCCAGGACAATTTTTGCAACGATACCTGCATTGAGAACGAGATCTAAAGCGTTCGGAGTTAGAGGAGCTTGTGGCAGGCTTGACTCAGTTACCTGTATTAAAACTGCTAGAAATGCCATGAAAATAAAACTCCGAATTATAGGTGTTTTTGCGTTAGCGTTTTTACATTCTTGAGGATTGGAAGTTCCCTAATGTCCAACGATTCCATCGCTCAAAGCGATGGAATCGTTTTTTGTCAAAAAAAAGCAAGGCATGACTAATCACCTTGCTTGCAAAGGTTTCCTTCAAACAGTATTAAACTATAAAATAGCTAATATTTCATCATCGGATAAAAATAAGTACTCGTCGCCGCCGCTTTTCCATTCGTCACCGGCATATTTGTCAAATAAAATTTTATCGCCTTTTTTCACGGACATTGCAATTCTTTCACCGCTTTTATTAACCTTCCCGGTGCCAACTGCAATGACCTCGCCTTTTTGCGGTTTTTCTTTTGCAACGTCGGGAATAATGATGTTACTGGCTGTTTTCTCTTCCGCCTCTAATCTTTTGATTAAAACGCGGTCTCCTAATGGTTTAATGTTCATTTTCTCCTCCTTTTTAATTTGCCTCTTTTAATCTTGGCTCTAAGTGCCGGACACGGCAGGGTTTGCCGCCATCCTCATATTCGCAGTCCCCCCAGTAAAAACAATTCGTTGAACAAATTGGCGCGTCTTGTAAGAAATCTGCCCGTTCCGGAAATTCTTTGGCATAATTTTCAACTTGTTTACGCCAGCGGTATTTTTCAAGAATTTCTTTGATGCCTTTTTTGCCTAATAGGTTGACTCTGATTAATGCTGAAAGATCTTTAGACGCTTGTGATTTCGGGTTATTTAAAAGAAACGGTTTTACATTTTTAACCGCTACTCCCACTTCATGATCGTAAGAAATATATCCTAAATATTCGAGGTGAATGGATAGAAGCTCCATTACCGCCGCCTGAATCGCTCTGCCTTCTTTAAGGTCTTCCTTATTCTTAACCATGTTGAGAATAAGTTTCGGGCTGAAATTTTCCAACACGTTTTTGAATACATTAAATGCTTCTTCATTTATTTTTTTGACTTGCTGCAGCAGATCGCCGAGCGTAAGGCAGGTCTTTCCCGGTTTGTTAATCTCGTCACTGGCGACGATCTCCAGGGCCTCGGGAAAATTTTTAAGAGCCCGGTTCAGCTCCCGCATCACGCAGACTTTTAAAAAACCGAAAGCTTCGTAAATAGATGTCGGCTCGGGTGTTACAACTAGAATCTTCTCATCGGCAAGGAGAAAAAAATCAATTGTGTTGTATGTAGAACCCGCGCCCAGATCGAGGAAAACGGCGTCCGCTGGCAATCTTTTAAGTTCACGAATGAGTCGTTGTTTTTGAAAATATTTTTGGTTGGCAATTCCAAGTGTCCCACAGGCGCCGCTGATGATGCGCAAATTCTCAATAGGCGTATCCAGAACAATCTGGCTCAAGTTGTCTTTTTGCAGCGAATAAAAATCAAAGAACGTATATTCCGGCTCCAGAATTCCCATGCAGGTATGAAGGTTTGCGCCGCCGAAATCTCCATCTACTATAATAACGTCGCTTCCCATTGAAGAAAAAGCAACCCCAATTGAACAGGTTAGTACGGTTTTGCCAACCCCTCCTTTACCACTTGCAACTGCGTAAAGTTTGCATTGATGTCCGCCATTTTTGCCATTTGTGGGAAAGAACCTTTTTAGCCCCTCAATCTGAGCAGCCGACATCCACTCATCAGAGTTTTCACACAAAACCAAATCGTCCTTGGAGACACTCCCTTCTCTAACCAGGGTTTTAAATTCATCCAAAGTTACCGGACCGTACTCTTTTTCATCTACTTTAATGAAAATGTTTTGCATATTCTCCTCTTTTGCTGCCAATCACTGTTGCGGGATTTTTTTTAAAATTTTGTTTAACTGGGAAGTCCTCTTCCCTCGACCGAGGATTTACGATTTTTTAAGGAGCATAATATAAAAGATTCGACCGTCATTGTCAAGAAATCCCGTCATATTACGAAAACTTGTTCATGATGATGGTTTGGAATTATTTTTCTTGCCTGTTTTGGCAAAAACTGGCTATATTGCACTCTGTCTGAATTTGAATATAAGGAGTCCTCATTTATGGCTTTAGTCAGTCAAATCCTTGAAACCTGTCTTTATGTTTCTGATATTAAAAAAGCCGCAGCATTCTACCAGGTGCTTCTCGATTTAGAACCTTATGCGGTAGAAGATAATCGGCACGTTTTTTTTAGAATTGGAGATTGTATGCTCCTTTTGTTTAACCCGGCTGAAACGGTAAAGGGTGGCTCAGTGCCTGCTCACGGCGCCACCGGTCAGGGTCATCTCGCTTTCACAATTGAACATCAGGGCCTTGTTTTTTGGAGAAACCGGTTGAAAGAGCTGAATATCGAAATTGAACAGGAATATGATTGGCCCTCGAGAGGAAAGTCTATTTATTTTCGCGACCCTTTCATGAACTCAATTGAATTGGCGACCTCAGACACCTGGATTAGATAGTGTAAATTCCAGTTTTTACTTGATTTTTTTGGATTTTATCTGTATTTATTTTAAGATTTTCAGCTAATTTTGTCGATACTGTTTGGAGGTTTAGGTCTAAGTTTTTTATTAAAGAACTTTTTTCAGCTGATTCAAAATTTAAAAGAGAATTATTTGTAACCTGGTTAAAGTTAAAATAGCACCTGCTGCTCAAAACTGGAATGGTCTTTGCAAAACTAATCGGATGTTTATAGAAATTTGAATGGAAATAGCGACTATTTTTGGAGCATTAGTATGAATTTGAGAGATCGAGCAAGCTTTTTAGCCCTTCTGGTATTGATTTTTTTTCTGTTTAGTAGTGATGCATTTGTTGCAGAGAGGAACAATTCTTCCGCCAGACTTTTTCCAATCCCTGAATCTCTTGAACCGAATGTCGCGTTTTGGAAAAACATCTACGCTAAATATTCTGAACGCGATGTCGTGATTCATGACTCGTACGATTTGAGCATTGTTTATGAAGTCGTAAACATGGATTCATTGTTTCGAGGCATCAATGTTTCCAAGCGCCTGCAGTGGAAAAAGATTGAAAGAATTAAAAAGGGGTACAAGTCCACTCTGCTCAAATTATCGAGAAAGAAAAAACTAAAAATTGAATCCCTGAGAGGCAAAGAAAAATATGTCGCCTCTCTGTTTAAAGGCGAGTTAACTTCGAAACGGCTTCGTAAAGCATCCAGAAGTATCCGCGGTCAAAACGGGTTAAGAGAGCGATTCAGACTTGGATTGCAACGCTCGGGATTATATTTACCCTATATGAAAAAAATCTTTCAGGAAGCAAACTTACCTCTCGAGCTTTTGGCGATTCCGCACGTAGAATCCTCATTTAATTATAGAGCTTATTCAAAACTCGGCGCGGCGGGTATTTGGCAGTTTACTCGTTCTACCGGGCGCAGTTACATGAAAATAAGTTACGAAGTCGACGAGCGTCTCGATCCTATTCGCGCTACGGAATCTGCAGCTTTGCATCTAAAGCGAAATTATGAAAAACTCAAATCGTGGCCCCTGGCAGTCACGGCCTATAATCATGGCCGGAACGGCATGCTTAGAGCAAAAAAGAAATTTGGGAATAATATTGGCAGAATCGTTAAATATTACCGTAGTGGAAGTTTTGGATTTGCTTCCCGGAATTTCTATTCTGAATTTTTAGCAGCGCTTCACATCACCCAAAATCATCGGGATTATTTTGGTGAAATAGAATTTTATAGATCAAAAAAATTCATTTCTTTTAACACGCCGCATTATATCAAAGTGAGAGATTTAATTAGTGAATTTGACATCTCTCTTAAAGAATTTGCCGAGTTTAATCCTGCTTTTCGCCCTTCAGTTATCAATTCAAAAAGAAGGATACCGAAAAATTTTCCAATTCGCGTTCCCCATCGTGCCGGCCTGGATATACAGGCGGTTTATGCCCGGATCCCTGCGAAGGCTAAGTATACCGATCAAATTCGGACGAAGTGGCACAAAGTACGGTCGGGTGAAAACCTCAGCAGGATTGCCCATAAATACCGGGTTTCTTTGGGCGAGGTAATGGCAATAAATAATATTCGTAATTCACATCGTATTTATGTTGGACAAAATTTACAAATTCCGGCCGGCCGTGGTGCAAAGCAGGTTCCCATTTCTATTGTCAAGGCTGAGGAAACGCCGCAATTGGCCGAACTACCCGATTTACTTAAGACAGGTAAAGTTTCTGTTTTAGATGTGCCGCAGACCTTGCAAGTGATGGCGTCAAATGCGCGTGAAACTGCAGACAAACCTTCTTTTGCAATGGAAGCGGTAACCAGTGTTTCCCCAAAACCGAAGCGCAATGAAAGCATCCTTAAAAAGGATAAGACGCTCACCCTGATAGAGATTAAAAAGCTAAGGAATCAAGTTGAGACAGTTGAAGAAGTCATGGCCATGGCCCTCCCGAACCACTATGTCGAGCTGACGAAGTCGATGGGCACGAGGGTTGTTAAAGCGCCTCAGCTCGAAGTACTTCATGAATCTTTCCGGGATATTGCGCTTCCTGAAAATGGCCAGGTAACCATAGAACCGAATGAAACTCTCGGACATTTTGCCGATTGGCTGGATGTACCGACTCAAAAATTGCGAAGAATCAACAAATTTTCATACGGGCAAGCCATTCAATTAGGACAGCCGCTCTGGCTGTCATTTCAAAATGTCACGCCGGAAGAATTTCACAGCCGGCGGCTTGAATATCACCAGGGTATCGAAGAGGATTTTTACGGTCATTTTATTGTAGAGGGTCAAACCATTCATAAAGTCAGACGTGGAGAGTCGATTTGGGTGCTTTGTAACAGCACATTTGAGATACCCTACTGGCTGCTGAAAAAATATAACCAGAATAAAACTTTGCTTAAGCTTGTTGCCGGTGACGAAATTGTGGTTCCCCTCATCGGGGCCAGAAGTTCAAGCGCTGTCCTCAACGATTGAGGGTCCGGTTTATTGAATATTGAAAAAGTTTATTAAATTAAAAAAGCGCATCCGGGGATGCGCTTTTTTAATTTGATTGTGAGGCCAACTTGAAGCTAAGTACAGGTGTTAAAAAAATCGTCCTCGATAATGGTCTGACTGTGCTTATCAAGGAAAATCACAACGCCCCGATTGCTGCGATCTTTTCCTACGTAAAAGCCGGCTATTTTAACGAATCGGATCGTCTGGCCGGGATTTCCCATCTTATCGAACACATGTTTTTTAAAGGAACGAGAAAACGCGGTGTTGGTCAACTTGCCCGCGAAACCAAATCTTTAGGCGGTTTTTTAAACGCCAGCACGATTTACGATCACACGCTTTACTACACTGTTTTACCAAGCAAGAATTTTGCACAAGGCCTGGATATTCAAGCGGACGCTTTAATGAATTCCATCTTCGACCCGGATGAATTGCAGAAAGAGACCGAGGTGGTTATCCAGGAAGCAAAGCGAAAATTGGATACGCCGTCGGCTGTTGCCACGGAAAAGATGTTTGAGCTCGCTTTTGAAAAACATCGAATGCGGCGTTGGCGAATCGGCACTGAAGACGGATTAAGAGCATTCACCCGGGAGGATTTTCTCTCTTTTTATAAAAACTTATACCGCCCGGAAAATATTATCTTGGTTGTCGTCGGAGACGTCGCCACAAATGCAGTCCTGAATGAGATAGAAAAAAGATATGCTGATTTTGAAAAGGGGAGTTTGCTAAAAGAAGAATCTCCACCTGAACCACAGCAAAGTCAGTTTAAGTACAATATTGTCAGAGGAGATGTCCAGCAAAGCTATCTGAGGCTTGGCTTTCACACACCTGAGATTTTCCATGCAGATACTTACGCTCTCGAAATCCTTGCCTTCATTCTCGGCCACGGCCGTAGTTCCCGCTTATTTCAGGTGATTAAAGAGGAAAAAGAATTGGTTCATTCGATTTCTGCATACAATTATTCTCTGGAGGACTTGGGGATTTTTGTTGTCGATGCTACGGCCAAACCGGAAAACTTACGTGAAGCTGAGATAGCGCTGTTTTCGGAAATCGCCAAATTATGCACCGACTCCGTTACGGCAGAGGAGTTGACCAAATCGCGGAATTTGCTGGAATCTCTCCTGGCGTTCAGTGTAGAGTCGGTCTCGGGTCAGGCCAGCATCCTTGCAAGTTATGAGGCGTTGGGCGATTATCGTTTAGCCGAAACCTATATGGAACGGCTTTATGAAGTAAGTGCGGAAGATGTGCGACGTGTTGCTGGAAAATATTTAACCCTTAAAAATTGCAGTCTTCTGGAATATGTTCCGGAACCGTTTCAGCAAGATCATCTGGTTGGTGCCGCTGAAATTGAAAGTGAACTTCGGCAGCATCGTTCCATCAGCAAAAGAAACGCACCTGTGGAAAAAAGAGAGCCTGTTCCTAAGCCGGCGCTTTTTGAAATTATTTCTCCAAATAGCGGCGAGAAAGGAATTGTCCGGCACATGCTTTCAAACGGGCTCACCTTGCTTATAAAAGAAAATCATCAAGTTCCGATTGTCTCAATGGGGGTTTTTGCGAAAGGCGGCCGGTCACGTGAAATTGCAGCAATTTCCGGCATCTCCGGGTTGAACGCACGTATGCTCTTGAAGGGCACCCGGAGTCGCACGGCCGCGCAAATTGCAACCGAAATTGCGAGCCTGGGCGGCGGAATCTCTCTGTCTAATGATCCGGATTACCTCCATGGAACTATGAGTATTCTTTCTAAAAACTTTGAATCCGGGTGGGATATTTTCGCGGATATCCTGAGTGAGCCTGTATTCCCCAGCGCAGAATTGGATAAAGAAAAAAAGAACATCATCGCGCAAATTTTACGAACCAAAGACGACATGTTTCGATATCCGTTGCAGATGTTTTATTCGGTTTTGTTTCGGGGACACGCTTACGGATTTCCTGCGCAAGGCCGTGAAGAAACCGTGAACTTGATCAGCCGCGAAAAACTCCTCGACTGGCATGTGAGCCAGTATTCACCGGATAATCTTGTGGTTAGCGTAGTTGGAGATATTGACACCAATAAAATTAAGGAATTTGTTGAGCAACGCCTCTGTAGGGGTAATTCTCCCAGAAAATCGTTCAAGATTTCCCCAATAAAAAATCCCTCTGAAATTGAATTGTGTATCGAAAAGCGGGATAAAAATCAGACAGCTTTGGTACTAGGATTTTCAGGGCCACGATATACCGACGAGGATTATTACAAGTTGACCGTACTGCAAAATGTGTTATCTGGATTGGGCGGCCGATTTTTTGAAGAACTGCGCAGCCGCCAGAGTTTAGCTTATCAAGTCTCCACTTTTCTGGTGTCGAGGCTTTACGGCGGCGCTTTTCTGGCCTACATCGCGACTTCACCTGAAAAGGAGGAGCAAGCAAGAGGAAGTTTGCTTAAAGAATTTGAAAAACTCATCATCGACCCCATCTCTGAGCAAGAACTTAAACAATCGATTCGGTACACCACAGGTACTCATCAAATCGGTTTGGAAACCTACTCTGCGCAAATGGTACAATTCGCCCATAATGAACTGCTCGGCAGAGGCTTTGAAGAGGTTGAGCGTTTTAAAGCGAAGATTGAAGAAGTGACGGCAAATGATATTTTGGCGACGGCCCGAAAATACTTCGATTTGAATCGGTATGCAGTTGGGATGATTCGTGGGAAAAAAAGTTAGGATTGCTTCCAGTTGCTTGATTTCTACAAATGCCAACCATATAAAAAAGTACATCTTTTCGTCTCAAAGTGAAAGGAAATCGTCCACTTTTGGACGAAGTGTCTGCTTATTAAACTTAAATTGCTGAAACCCGTAAATCAGTTAACGATGTAATCTTCAAGAATAATTACGACTTAGAAGAAAAGTTTTGTGTAGAATCTTATTTAATTTAGTTGGTATATTTTTTGCTGGAATGATTTATGAAAATTGAAGGTTAATTATAATGAAAGATAAAACCGATCAGATTTGAGGTGGTTATTATGAATAAAGAAAAAGTCAAACAGTCTGATTATATGGCATTGCAATTGATGGAAATCGAGAGTTTCAGAAGAAGCCTGTCCCATGAGAGTGTTGAGCCTATTACTTTTCAAGAAGCGGTCATGCTGTGGGTTTCCGAAGGTCTTGCTGATGAATTCAAGTCTGGATATCCTTTGAAACGCGACCAAATTGAACCTGCATTAGCATAAAGTACCAGCCATGCAAAAAAATGAAATTTGCAGGCGGGACAAGAATGTCAGACTTTTGGAGAAGGTAGAAAAGCTCATAGAGCAGCGTGCGCCTAGCCAAAAACAGCCGATTACTTTTTTTGAGGGATTGTCAACTTACTTAGCAGATGGGTTTCTGGGTTGCCAATAATCTATGCAGCTGGCTATATGGACATCTGACCCGGAAGACGGGCTAAAATGACATCTCATGTGGACCTCTACTAAAGGTAAAAAGAAGTCGTTTGAAATTTTTCGAGCGGCTTCTTTTTTTTGGCAATAAATTTAGTGAAATTTCGTCTTTGGGAATAAAATTGATTTTTAGTCGGTATCTTTGACAGAATTTAGAATATGCGTTCGGAATAAAATAGTGGACTAATAGCTTTTTGGGGAGTATATTAACCTTCAAATATTTTAAGGAGGATTTTTAATGCAAAAGAATATAGCCCGGAATTTAAAAGTGAATGCCATTTCAATCAGTGGCTGGAATCGCTTTTTCCGGTTGCTGCCGATACTGGTGTTTTTGCTTATTTCGTCCAGGGCCTACGGACAATTTGGCGATTATTTTGGATTCGGAAAGAATAAGGTTCATTACAAAAAATTCGATTGGTCAATTATAAAGACCGAGCATTTTGATATTTATTTTTACCAAGAAGAACGCACGGTAGCCCTGGATGCCGCTGAAATTGCCGAGCGCTCTTATGCATACCTGAGTGAAGTTCTCGACTACGAGTTTAAGAAGAAAATTCCTCTGCTGCTCTATGCATCTCATAACGATTTTCAGCAGACAAACGCAATTGGGAGTTATATTAGCGAGGGAACACAGGGTGTAACCGAGTCACTGAAGGGAAGAATGATTTTGCCCTTCACCGGGTCTTATGGCCAGTTCATTCATGTTTTGACTCACGAAATGGTTCACGCTTTTCAGTTTGATATCATGCTTGCTGATGGACCGGCGGATCTTGTCCGTCGGTTTAACCCGCCATTGTGGTTTATCGAAGGGATGGCGGAATACCTCTCCGTGGGCATGGACAATATAACCCGAATGTGGATGCGGGATGGCGTCTTAAACAACACACTTTTATCTATTCCTGAAATGACCTATGTTTTCGATATTCGGGTTTACCGCATGGGACAGTCCATTTGGTATTATGTGGGTGAGCGGTACGGGAAGGAAGTTGTCGGACGAATTTTTAAAACGGCGCGAGCAACCGGTGATATAAATCGAGCCTATAAGGCTCACACCGGACTCGACCTGGTTGAATTATCAAAACGCTGGCAAGACGATGCCCGGACCCGCTACTTGCCGAAGAATGTACTTTTGAAAAAACCGGGCGATGTCGCCACACCAATCGCAGATCCTTGTCAGGAGTGCCAAAGCATCAGCATTGTTCCGGCTCTTTCTCCCGACGGAACGCATCTGGCTTACATCGGCTCCAAGGACTACACTTTAAATATGCTGCTTAAAGATTTAGAAGAAGAGGATACCGTTCATAAAATAGTACGTAGCGGAAGCAGCGCAAGTTATGAGTCATTGCGATACTTTAATACCTCGATGAATTGGTCTCCTGACGGCAAACAATTTTCTTTTGTCTCAAAATCGGGCAAGACCGATGCAATTTATATCGTCGATGCGGAAAGTAGAAAAGTAGTTAAAAAATTAGCTTTTGACAACTTAACGGGCATGGCTGCACCCAGTTGGTCTCCCAATGGCGAACGGCTGGTTTTTTCGGGACTTCGTGGCGGTATCTCGGATCTTTATATAGTAACCACTGATGGAGAGGACCTGAAGATGTTAACCGATGACAGATATGCGGCTATGCATCCGCAATGGTCTCCCGATGGCAAACAAATTGCCTTCACAACGGATATCGGCCCCGACACAAACATTGACAGCTTGATTTTTGGAGGATATAATATTGCTCTCTATGATATTGCAACCGGTGAGATCACCCTGTTGACGGAAACAGGCGGCAATAATATCAATCCGAATTGGACTCAAAAAGGCGACGAGATAATTTTTATTTCAGATATGGACGGCATTCCTAATGTCTATTCAATAGAGTTGGAAAGCCGGGATTTATATCGTATCACGAATTTTATTACTGGCGTAGCCGGTATTGTAACTGAGAGTCCGGCGGTCACCATAGCTACCGAAACAGGACGGCTTGCTTTTAGTGCTTTCTCCGATGCAGGCTGGAATATTTATACACTTGATGAATACGAAAAAGAGAAAATAGAAGATGGTATTGTAGTAGCAGTCCTGGATACTTTGGAAGATGTAAATGACAAGTATCGAGAATATCCCTTGCCAGATAGTTCGGAGTTTTTACTGTCCGGCTACAAATCTAAATTGACCGCAGACTTGATCGTCGGCGGTGGAGCGTTTTCATCCAATGTTGGGTTTGCCGGGCAAACCGCTTTCTTATTCAGCGACATGCTTGGTGATAAGAATTTGCTCATCCAGGCAGCCCTTTATGGCGATCCACTTGAATCTACTCTAATTGCGACATACTATAACCAGACCCGCCGGCTGAATTGGTCTGTCTCAGCGTTCCAATTTAGAGATGATTTTGGCGTATTTACTGCAGCCAATGAGGCTGAGTTCAGAAGTAGAATATTTCGCGGAATCGGGCTCGGCACTTCCCGGCCTTTTTCACCTTTTACACGAATCGAGTTTAGTTCGAATCTTTACTTTGTTGCTGAAGAGATAGTCAATTTTAACTTTAATACCGGACAAACCATTCAAGGCGCTTCCGGCACTTCAATTTTTACCAGCGTCGAGGCAGCCCTGGTTCGCGATACTGCCTTTTGGGGAGTTGCTTCGCCGGTCTCTGGAACTCGTGCGCGCTTTTCGGTTCAACAAAATTTTGGCAATTTACAATATACTCTACTTTTTGCTGATTACAGAAAATATTTTGCTATCAGCTTACCCAGGTTTTCGCTGGCCTACCGGTTATCCTCAGGCATTACACTAGGGGAAAATGAGCGTCTGTTCTTCCTCGGCGGACCGTTTACATTTAGGGGAACTGATTTTGCTGACCCGGAATTACGGGGCACGAAGATGGTCTACCAAAATGTTGAACTACGATTTCCATTGCTGCCATTTTTACCCATACAGTATGATTTTCTGACCGGACTCGTGTTTTTTGATGCCGCCACCGCCTGGGGAATTCAAGGTTTTTTCCCCGATGGAACCCCGGCGAATCGTAAATTCGACAGAGATAACATCCTAACATCCTACGGGGTCGGATTGAGGTTTAATTTAGGCGGCCTC
>SMXC01000200.1 GCA_004356825.1 Caldithrix sp. | reverse complement strand
TTTTCAGATATCCATCTTTATTACTTGTCGACAGTTGATTTGGTTTTCAATAGGAAAAAATGGAAGTTGGTGGAGAAAATATACGCCTTATCCTCGGGCTGAAATTAAAACAATTTCGGCTTAAAAAGGAAATGCAGTTGAAAGTTTTAGCGGAGAAATCCGGGCTTTCTATTTCTTTTTTAAGCGAAATCGAAAAAGGCAAGAAATATCCGAAGCCCGAAAAGATCATGATGTTGGCCCAGGCTCTGGATATTTCTTTTGACGAGCTGGTGTCTCTGAAAGTCGATGAAGAGCTGAGCGGCCTCACCTCGCTTCTTAACTCGCCCTTTGTAAAAGAATTTCCTTTTGAGTTGTTCGGAATCACTCCCCGAGACCTGATGGATCTGGCGAAGGATTCATCCGCCAAAGCAGGCGCTTTTATTCGGACTTTTTTGGAAATCGGCGAATCCTACGACATGCGCGTCGAGCATTTCTTGCTGGCAGCGTTGCGATCATACCAGAAAATTCATTTAAATTATTTTGAAGATATCGAGAAAGCTGTTATTCGGTTTAGAAAAGAGAACCGATTGCCTGTTGAACCGTTGCTTGACGTCGAGCAGCTGCGTTCAATTTTCATTAATAAGTATCACTTCGCTTTAGAAGAAACCACATTCGATAAATTTCCTGAGTTGCAAGGCTTCCGTTCGATTTGGCTTGATACTGAGCCTCCAAAATTGCTTGTTAATAAGAATTTGCTGCCAAGTCAAAAGGCTTTTATTTTGGGTCGTGAAGTTGGTTATTCTCATTTGAATTTATCAGAACGTGCCAAAACATCGTCCTGGCTGAAAGTCGAATCGTTTGAACAGGTTTTAAATAATTTTCAAGCATCGTACTTTGCCGGTGCTTTATTGATAAATCGCAGTCTGCTGCAGAAGGACTTGAAGCGGTTTTTTAAAAAGAAGAAATGGGACGGGCAAGCATTTTTGGGCCTGATGAAAAAATATGACGCAACCCCTGAAATGTTTCTTTATCGGTTAAGCCAGCTTATACCGAAACTGTTTAATCTTCGCGAAATTTACTATTTACGCTTTAACAACCAGGCCGATATGGGCAGGTATCCCTTAACCAAAGAGCTGAATATGTCACGGGTTCGGGTACCTCACGGCATTGGACTCAATGAACACTATTGCCGTCGCTGGCTTTCTATAAGCCTGCTCAAGGAGTTAGCGGCTAAGCAACAAGCAGGTCCAGTGTCTGAGATCCTCATTTCTGCACAAAGGTCACATTTTATAAGGGGAGGCGATGATTTTTTTACGTTGACATTGGCACGTCCATTGGCCTTAACCAACGGGACCAATTCAAGTATCTCAATCGGTTTTTTGATTAACGAGGAATTCAAGAATACAGTCAGCTTCTGGAATGACTCTGCCATCCCCAAAGTGGAAGTGAATGAAACGTGCGAACGCTGTGAACTTTCCGAGGCACAATGTTCCGACCGGGTTGCACCACCTGATCTTTTTCTTCAGGAACAGAATCATTTGCAAAGGGAACAAGCGTTGGAAAAATTTATAGGGGAAATGAAAGGCGATAGAGAAGAGAATAGAGAAGAGAATAGAGAATAGAAGTAGTTATTCGTGAGCCTTATTAATGAGCAGGCCGGCGAACTTTCCTAAATATCCGCATCCAAATCAAAATCTGTTATATCGTCGCGCATGAGTACTAAAATTGCAGACTGAGGGACGACGATATAGTGCTTGCGTTCAAATTCAATTTCAACGCCGGCGGTACTTATGTAAATTGCATAATCCCCCACATTTGCCTGCAGCGGGATGTATTTCGTGTCCTGTTTTGGCGATGAAGACCAGGGCTCTTCACTGATTGAATTAGGATCCGGCATCGGGTAGCCCGGTCCAACCTTAACCACGTAACCGCCCCGCACTTTTTCTTTCTCTTTAACACCTGGCGGCAGATAGAGTCCAAATTCTGTACGGTTTTTACTGTCATCCGGGGAAATTAGAATCCTGTCGCCAACAACGATAAGCTGTTTTTTTCTTGCCATTACCACTTTCCTTGTATTTTTTTAATTGCCTCTAAAATCGCCTGAACCGGCTTGACGCTTTGAGTACACCGGCATAAATTTCCCGCCAGTGCATCCACCAATTCTTCCTCAGTGGGGTCGGAAATTTTATCTAAAAGCGCTTTCATTGACATCAACATTCCTGGAATACAGAAGCCACAGTCACTGTCGCCAAAATCCATAAGGGTCTCTTTGACCGGGGAGAATCCACTTTTTTCGCGAACGCCCTCAAAAGTTGTAATTGCTTTTCCATTTGCTTGCACCGCTAACATGATACACGAATTGACGGCCAGTCCACCGGCAATGACCGTACAATTTCCGCAGTCTCCGGTCTCGCAGCCGTGTTTAACACTCCAAAGTCCCTGTGCCCGCAATAAATCCATCAAAGTTTGGTTTGCCGGCACATCCAGCGTTTTTTTTCGATTGTTAATTGTGAGGCTGATTTTCATTTAGATTATTATCTTCGAACTTTTGCATGTTCTGGTAAAAAATTGACATGTATTCTTTGCAAAATTTTTGTGAGAGGTCAAACGTGCGACCTGCCCTTCCCCAACATCAATGTTGCCAGGCACGTTTCACATCTCACGTTTCTGTATCAGATAGCCGACTCGGCATGGTCCAAACATTTTAATAGGGCCTTCTTCACTGCTGAATGGCTTACCTCTTGCCGATATTCTTTACTTGCCAAAGAATCAGAGATCGGGATAAATTGTTCAGCAGCTTTATCCGCGGCCGTTTCGATAATTGCAGGAGTGAAAGGTTTTCCTTCTAAATATTCTTCAATTGTATGCAGGCGTTGCGGCACCCGCTCCGTACTTGTAATGGCAATTTTCGCGATCTGGCACTTTCTTTTGCTCAAGCTTATCCGGACGCAGGCGCATAGCAAAGGCTTTCCGGTATGAAATACAGGAGCCAGCGCCGCATAAGTTTGCGGTTCCATTGCCGGAATAATAACTTCAACCAGCAGGCCGCCACCGAGATTTTTTTTATTAAGGAAAATGTTCATGGCCAGAGCAAATTCCTCACCACCCGCAATTCGAACTTGAGCCTGTAGGACCAGCAGTGCACAATATAAGGTAGAAAGAGAGCTGGTAGTGACAAGTTCACCCCCGAGTGTTGAGACGTTTCGTATCATTTTTGAACGATGACTTAGTTGCGCAGCTTGGGACACGATTCCGTTTGCCAAGTTTTTTGACTTCTGGCTTTCAACCAGTTTTTGTAGAGGCGTTGTGGCTCCAATTCTTGTTAAACCGTCCTCGTCATTCATGTAATTAAGCTCCAGACCGGTGATGTCAACCAGCTCTTGGACAATGTTGTTTTTAGTTTGCAGTAGTTTCGTGCCACCGGCAATAATGAGGATAGAGCCGGAGTTTTTCTCAAGAAGCGCTAAGGCTTGCGGAATTGATTTTGGGCGAAAGACATTTTTAAGGTTTGAAAGCACGGCTCGCGGATTGTTTTAATTTGTAATCAATATAGAATAATTTCATGCTTTTGTCAATCTTATTTTCTTGTTCGTCAGATCAACGTTTTTCTTTACATCTCACTGAAATTAATTTTGGTTGCCCACTACTTGTAAAAACTCACCGAGAAATACGCACGGGATTGAAAATCGCGTGCAGATTCTTGAATTTTGAAATTGTTTATATTGAAACAGCATTTCTTTTTTTATTTGTTTTGAATATGAAAAGAAAGCGGAATTATGACAACTTAATGCTTTTAGTTATGTGATTTTTCTCATACATTTAAAGCAAAAAAATGTTGCAACAAAAATACTTGCTTTTTTTTAATTTATTATTATATTGAGGCTGGTAAAATCATAAGTTCATTAATAAAGTGGATACGGCAGTAATTCAAATGAATAAACCTGTCCTTAGGAGAAAAAGAATTAGACCACTACTCAACTACAAAATCTTATTGATGTCCATCCAAAGTCAGATATAAAATGCACCCAATTTTGAGGTGCATTTTTTTTTGGTAGTTATCTAGAGAGCTCATACAAAAATTTTTTGGAGGTAAAAATTTGAAAGCGATGTTAAATAGTTTGATGCAATTACAAAGTGTAGATAACAAATTGCAAGCACTTGAGGCATTAAAAGGCGATTTACCGCAGCAAATTCAAAAACTAAAGGATGAATTGCAGAGCTTAAAGGATCAGCATGAAGCTGAAAAGAACGCGCTCACGGAGGCGAAAAAATCCAGGTTGCATTGGGAAGGCGATCTAAAAGTGTCGGAAGAAAAGCTGAATAAATATCAAGATCAGTTATACGCAGTTACGACCAATAAAGAATACGATGCGATTACAATTGAAATAGATACGGCGAAAGAAAAGAAGGATGAGTCAGAAAATAAAATTCTGGAGTTGATAGAAGAAGAAGAAACGCGAACTGCAGAAGAAAAGAACTTGGCTTCGCAAGTTGAGATGATGCAGGAGAATCTAATTAAAAAGGAAAAAAATCTAAAGGAAAAAATACAGGCGACTGAAAAGGAGAGCCTTTCTTTTGAAGATAGACGAAAGGAGTTGAGCGGTTCAATCCAGCGGAATGTATTATATCAATATGAGCGCATACGCAAAGGACTTGGGAATTCCGCAGTCGCCGAAGTACGAAACTATGGATGCATTGCATGTCTTACTACTATTCCACCGCAGAGAGTGGTTGAGATAAGAATGATGAATCAGTTGATATTGTGCGAGTCCTGCGGGAGGATTTTAGTGCACAAAAGCGAAAAAGAATTGGTTGAAAATTAAAGCCCGATGGACTTAAAACAGCCTTTTAAAGTTACCTTTATATAAAGAAACAATCCAAAGTAGTCCAGGCGATCGCGTCAGGCAGCTGCCTGATGAGGAAAGTCCGAACTCCACAGGACAGGACGCTCCGTAACGCGGAGGAGGGGAAACCCTACGGAAAGTGCCACAGAAAATACACGGCCGATGGCCCGGAAACTACCGGGTACAGGCAAAGGTGAAATGGTGAGGTAAGAGCTCACCGTTTCGGCAGTGATGTCGAAAGCAAGGTAAACCCCGTCCGGAGCAAGACCAAATAAGTCCCGCTTATTCGACCGTTTCATGGTTTCCCATGATCAAATGAATAGTGAAGTTGTCCGCTTTAATCCCGACTTGTCGGGATGGTGGGACGGGTAGGTTGCTTGACCCCGTCAGTAATGGCGGGGCTAGATAAATGGTCGCCTCCTCGGCAAAATGCCGAGCAGACAGAATTCGGCTTATCGGGCTACTTTGGATTGTTTTATTGACAATTTAAGATAAGGATGCTGAATGGAGTTTCGCTGGGAAGTTCTAAATAATCACGATTCAAGAACTATCAATGAATATGCTGACCAATTAAACTCATCTCCCGTCTTAGCAAGAATCCTCCTCAATCGCGGTATTGCGAATATTGAAACTGCACGACGCTTTCTCAAACCCGAGTTGAGCCACTTGCATGATCCGTTTCTTCTGGCCGGCATGCAGGATGCAGTTGAGCGAATTGCCGCTGCGATAACCAACAAAGAAAAAATTCTGATTTATGGCGACTATGATGTGGACGGCACCACGGCCACATCGATGCTTCTGCTTTTCTTCAGAAATCTTGGACAGGATGTCGGGTTTTATATTCCAGACCGCCTTCTCGAAGGGTACGGACTTTCAGAAAAGGGGATGGTGTTTGCAAAAGAAAATGGACTTGACCTCATTATAACCGTGGATTGCGGAATTACGGCAGTGGATGAAGTCAAGCTCGCGAATGAGTTTGGCATCGATGTGATAATCTGCGATCATCATCAACCGGCGCAGGACTTGCCGCCGGCAATGGCCATCCTTAACCCCAAGAGAGAAGACTGCACCTACCCATTCAAGGAGCTGGCGGGCGTTGGTGTCGCTTTTAAATTGTTGCAGGCCCTGCAACGTCATTTGGCATTGGACGAGTCTACCGTTATGCGGTTTTTGGGATTAGTGTCTATTGGCAGCTCAGCGGACATTGTGCCTCTCGTCGATGAAAACCGGGTCATTGTTAAGCATGGTCTGCAAAGTTTATCCGAGCCAAAAAGCATCGGCCTGGAGGCTCTAATCGATTCTTCCGGTTTAAGCGACCGTGAAATTGGCACCGGACAAGTTGTTTTTGTTTTAGCACCGAGAATTAACGCGGTGGGTCGGATGGGAGATGCGGGTCGGGCGGTTCGATTGCTTACCTCAGATAATAAACAACAAGCGAAAAATATAGCTACTATTTTAGAATCGGAAAACCGCCGCCGAAAAAGCATCGATGAGGAGACATTTTCCCAAGCCTTTGAAATTATAGAAAGTGATTTTAACCCTGGGGAAGAAAGTTTTTTTGTCTTACACAAGCAGGGTTGGCACCCCGGTGTGATTGGCATCGTGGCATCGCGGCTGGTAGAAAAATTCTATCGTCCGACTCTCATGATCGCCACGGATGAAAAGGGACTGGGCAGAGGGTCTGCGCGCAGCATTGCTGGATTTAACATTTATGAAGCCTTAAAGGAATGTGAAGATTTAATGGTAAATTTTGGCGGGCATAAATATGCTGCGGGCCTAACAATTGAAATTGAAAACATTCCACTTTTACGCGAAAAATTAAGCCAGATCGCTGCGAAGCAATTAACGGATGATATGCTTAAACCTAAGTTGTCGATTGATTCCGAAATACGCTTTCATGAAATCGACGGCCAATTGATAAAATTGATAAATAGAATGGCGCCGTTCGGCCCTCAAAATATGAGGCCTCTGTTTCTGTCAAAAGGGTTGCATGTTGTTGGCACTCCGTCGGTTGTTGGCAGGAATCATTTAAAACTTAAAGTGCGGCAAGACGGCGTTATTATGGACGCCATTGGGTTTGATTTGGGTGAGAAAATCTACCGAATTTCGCCCGGCGAACAGGATGTGGAGATGGTTTATATAATTGATGAAAACGAATATAAAGGCCGGAAAACCATACAGTTGCGAGTCAAGGATCTGAGATAGATAAATGAAAAGATACGAAAGTCAGGTAGATAGAAAGTCGGAGGAATACAAACGTCGCCACAGTGCAATGCTGAACAAATTGAGCGAGCTCAACCTGCATCTAAAGAAAGTCAAAGAAGAAAATCCAAAAGCAGTTGCAAAACTCAAAAAAAAGGGTAAGTATCCAGCGCGTGAAAAGATTCGCAGAATCATGGACCCGGGAACTGAGATTCTTGAAATTGGCGCCCTTGCAGCCCATGAGATGTACGATGATATTTCTGGCGGGTACCCTTCGGCGGGCAGCATCATTGTCATCGCCACTGTTTGCGGCAAAAAAGTTGTGATGATGGCAAACGATCCGCTGGTGAAATCCGGCGCCTGGGTGGAAACGACCTGCAAGAAGAACCTGCGGGCACAGGAAATAGCCATGGACAATCACCTGCCAATTATTTACATCGTAGATTCTGCCGGGGTAAACCTTGAAAGACAGGCTGAGATTTTCCCCGACCAATTTCATTTTGGCCGCATATTTAGAAACAACGCCAAGATGGCTGCGATGGGCATTCCGCAGATTTCTTGTGTGTTTGGATTTTGTGTTGCCGGGGGGGCCTATTTACCCGGCATGAGCAGTGAGCTCGCCATGATTACTCAACAATCATCTATGTTTTTAGCCGGCCCATTTTTGGTGCAGTCTGCGCTGGGGCAAGTCGTCGAAATGGAGCCTTTAGGTGGAACGGAAATGCATAACGCTATCAGCGGCGTCGCAGATTACCAGTTTGATACCGAAGATGAAGCCTTGCAATGGATACGCGATCAGGTTGCGGCTATCGGTGAAAGAACGAAAGCGGGTTTCTCGCGCACCAAAGCCGAGAAACCTTACTACGATCCCGAAGAACTTTTAGGGATTTTGCCTGCTTCGCCAACGGCAACCTATGAAATGCGTGAGATCATCGCCCGCATCGTCGATGGCAGCCGCTTCGAGGAATTTAAACCACATTTTGGTCGCACTTTGATCACCTGTTTTGCCAGAGTCGGCGGTTTTTCAGTAGGGATTGTGGCAAACCAGGGAAAATCGGTGCAGAGGAAAATGCCCGACGACCCCTTGGGGAGGCCGCAGTCGCCGCAGGTGCAAATCGGCAATGTTATTTACAGTGATTCGGCTAATAAGGCTTCTCATTTTATTATGCTCTGCAACGAGCGTTTGATTCCGCTGGTTTTTCTGCACGACGTAACCGGATTCATGGTTGGTAAAATGGTTGAAAATAACGGCATTATTAAAGACGGCGCCGAAATGGTCAATGTTCAGGCGAATTCGGTCGTGCCTAAATTTTCGTTTATTGTCAGGAATAGCTTCGGCGCGGGAAACTACGCCATGTGTGGCAAAGCATACGATCCGCGCCTGATTTTCGCCTGGCCCACAGCGCGTTTAGCGGTCATGGATGGCGGCATCGCAGCCGACACAGTTTTGTTGACTAAAAGAGACCTTAACGATGAAGCGAAAAAGAAATTTCGAGAGGAGTTGGTGAAAAAATATGACATCGAAACCTCTCCTTATTATTCCGCAGCTCGAATGGTTGTTGATGGGATTGTCGATCCAAGAGAGACTCGCAACGTCTTGATCGAAGGTCTGGAAATGGCCCAGAACAATCCGGATATCCCTGAGTATAAAACCGGCGTGTTGCGGCTGTAATGTTTTTTCATCGTAAGGGAGATGTCTTGTATATTTCTATAGGTTCGCCTAAAGAAGCCATTTCAAAAGAAGTGAATGATGATATATTGGTTCGAGTTCAACCTGAAACCGAGGAAATCGTGGGATTTACAATTCTAAACTTTGTAGAAAGATTCAGTGATCTCAAAAAAGAGCAATTTGTTCCTATTAAAGCCCAGTTTGAATCAATCGAAGATAACACAACTTAGTCGATGGTTTTTTCATAATTTGGAGAAAATAAAGAGTGAAATTTAATGTAATCATTGAAAAAGACGATTCCGGCTATTATGTTGCTGAAGTACCTGCTTTGCCTGGTTGTTTGAGTCAGGGTGAAACTTTTGCAAAGGCTAAAGAAAATATAAAAGAGGCAATAGAAGGCTGGTTTGAAGTGATGAATGAAAAAGTCAAGAAATCCGATAAGCAGGTAGCAGAAGTGATTATATGAGCCCGAGATTAAAGCTTTGTTCGGGTAAAGAAGCTGTTAAGAAATTTAAGAAAGCGGGATGGCAAATTAGTCGTCAAAAAGGCTCTCATGTAATGTTAGAGAAAATGGGTTATGCCTATACACTTTCCTTGCCTCAACACAAAGAATTAGGAATCGGAATTTTATCGAAACTCTTAAAACAAGCAGGTCTTTCAATTGATGAATTTAATTCTCTGTGATCATTTAACTATTAGAGCGTTTTCGAAATAACTTTGCAATCAGTGGTGTGATGTGTTCAGGTGTTAGAAGTATTAGAGTGTTAAAGGTGTTTCTTCCCAAGTTGTTTTATTTGAAATACTTGAATCCCTTAAACACTTTTAACACTCGAACACCTGAACACTTCTTCTCTTATCGTAACATTTATTAGGATCACTGGTCTATTAACTCGATTTTATAAAAGAAATGCAAGAACCCATTCTAATCGGCAACGGCCAAGGCTTTTGGGGCGATAGCATCGATGCTCCCAAAAAGTTAATCGAAGGCGGCCCAATTCACTACGTGACCCTCGATTACTTAGCGGAAGTCACCATGTCCATCATGCAGCGGCAGAAGCTGCACGATCCGCAAAGAGGATACGCCACTGATTTTGTGCAATTGATGAAAGACACTCTGCCATCTATTCTGGATAAAAATATTAAAGTCATTGCCAATGCCGGCGGGGTCAACCCAAAAGCCTGCCGCGAAGCGATCTTTACAGTTGCCCGAGAATTAGGCTTAACCGGTTTAAAAATTGGCATTGTTGAAGGAGACGACATTGTCGAACAATTACCGGCAATGATGACGAAAGGTGTTGAACTCAATCATATGGAAACCGGTGAGCCGCTGACTTCTTTAAAGGATAATGTCCTTTCCGCTAATGTTTATATCAGCTCACTCCCGATTGCCGAAGCTCTTGCTCAAGGCGCGCAGGTGATCATCACCGGGCGGGCAACGGATCCCGGCCTTGTTCTGGCGCCAATGATTTATGAGTTTGGCTGGAAGAAGGATGAATGGGATAAACTGGCGGCCGGTACGATTGCCGGGCATATCCTCGAGTGTGGGGCTCAGGCAACCGGCGGAAATTTCACCAGATGGTGGGAAGTCCCCGACTTTGCAAATATCGGTTACCCCATTGTCGAAGCCAAAAGCGATGGGACTTTCGTTGTGACGAAGCATCCCGGTACCGGCGGGATGGTTACGAAAGACACGGTAATCGAGCAGATCGTTTACGAAATGGGCGATCCTGAAAATTACATCTCCCCGGATGTGAAAGTCGATTTCACCACAATTCAGCTGGAAGAAGACGGGGAGAATAGAGTGAAAGTTTTTGGCGTCAAAGGCAGTCCGGCCACCGACAGCTACAAAGTTTCTATTAGCTACCGCGATGGCTTCAAAGCTTCGGGCACTTTGACCATTAGCGGCCCGGATGCTTACGCCAAAGCGCAAAAATGTGGTGAAATTATCTGGCAGCGTTTGCAAGATGCGGGTTGTACTTTTGAGGATACCAATACAGAATATTTAGGACTGAGTTCTTCTCACGGCGAAATCAACCCGATTCCGCAACAAGTTAACGAAGTAGTGCTGCGCGTTTCAGCACGAGATTCCAATCAGAAAAATCTCCTGCGATTTGGAAAAGAGATTGCTCCGCTGGTTACAAATGGCCCACCTGGGATTACCGGCTTTGCCGGCGGGCGCCCGAAGCCGCAGGAAATCGTCGCCTACTGGCCGGCGCTTATTGATAAGAATTTGGTAAAAACCAGCGTCACAGTTGAGGAGGTCTGATTGCAGCGAATTCTACTAAGACAAATTGCTCATGCCCGTTCCGGAGATAAAGGTGATAGCTCAAATGTTGGTTTGATCGCGGAGAATGAAGCTGCCTATGAAATCATCAGAAAAGAAGTTGCCACCGAAAACGTTAAAAAACATTTTAAGGGAATTGTAAAAGGAGAAGTTGACCGCTACGAGCTGCCTAATTTGCTCTGTCTGAATTTTATCCTACACGATTCTTTGGGCGGCGGCGGCAGCGAAAGCCTTCGAAATGACGCCCAGGGCAAAACTCACGGACAGGCGCTGTTACTCATGGAGATAGAAGTTCCTGACGACCTTCCCGTTCAACCCATAAAGATTTTTTAAACTTTTATGAGCCGAAATCACGAAATCGAAACCCATTTAGAAAACCTTTCTTCTGATCTCGATCCAGCTTCGGACAGTTTAGCAATCGTTCTTGCTGCAGGGCATGGCAAGCGCATCAAGTCCGAGACTTCAAAAATGCTGCATAAGATTTGGGGGGTTCCAACCGTCGTCCGTGTTGCCAATTCGGCGAAGAGAGGCCTGAGGAGCGATAATCAGATCATTGTCGTTGGTATTAAAGCTAAAGATGTTGCCGAAACTTCCGGGAAAGAGACGAACCGGCGGTTTGCGTTTCAAGCGGAGCAAAATGGCACCGGCCATGCCGTTAAAATTGCATTGGAAGCAGTCCCCAATGGGACCTACTCTGGCGATATTTATATTTTCCCCGGTGATATGGGTCTCTTAAGCGTGGAAGCTGTGCAAAAATTCAAGGCCGCTTACCATAACAATCCCTGCGATATGATGATCCTCACCGGCGTGTTTGAAGGGGCCGCGAGTGATAATTATTATGGCCGGGTTTTGCGGGTACCGGCCGAGGATATAAATGGCAAAAGTTCAGGCGATAATTTCAGAAAGGTAATTGAAATTAAAGAACAAAAAGATATCCTTGCGCTTGAGCCAAAGGAAACATATCGGGTAAATTACAAAAGCTGCACTTACGGTTTTACAAAAGAAGATCTGGTTAATCTCAGGGAATTCAACACCGGCGTCTATGTCTTCAAAGCAGATAAAATTACCACTTATATCAACAAGCTAAGTACGGATAATGTGCAAGGGGAATTGTATTTGACGGATTTAATCCATATCTTCAATGAGAACGATTTGACGGTTAAAGCGACAGAGGCGGTTGACAATCACACTGTGCTGGGCTTTAATGTCAAGAGCGTTCTGAAAGAGATGGAGAGCTACGCTCGCGAAAACGTTTATGAGAAACTTAAGGACATCATTACCATTGTTGACCAGGATGATTTTTTCCTGGCTGACGAAGTTGTTGATCAGATAATTGAATTGGACAAAAAGAAAGGACCGCTGGATATTTCTATTGGCAAAGGCGTTTGGATTGACAGGGATGTTCAACTAAATAAAGGAATAAAAATCGGCAATCACGCCGAGTTGTCCGGTCGAGTATTGTTAGATGAAGGAGTGCGAATTCAGGAAAATGTTCATGTTTCTGCCTTTCCCGGTCAAATATTGAAAGTCGGGCGGAATTCCGAAATTTTTATAGGAGATATCATAAAAGGCAATCTGGAAATCGGCGAAAATTGTCGTATCGAATCGAGTGTCAATATGACCGGCAGCGACCAGTTTCCAACGCGGATTGGCAACAATGTCAGGATTAAAGGCACGTCCTATGTCTTTGGCAGCACTATCGAGAATGATGTAAGGATTGAGCACTCGGTTTTAAAATGTAAACAAGTCAAAAGAGTTGAAAACACAGATGGCATTGTTCAGGCAATTCGTTATTTTCTTCCAAAAGCAGAAGGTTTGGAAGCCATCGATGATTTGGGCAAATAAGACCAATGAAATTTCAGCACCTAACGTATAAAATCGAAAATCAGATCGCCGTACTAACCATCGACCGGCCGCCGGTGAATGCATTAAACCGTGAGCTGGTTGCCGAATTAAGTCAAGCAGCGGAGCAGATTCAAAGCGATGCCGACGCGGGAGAAGTCCGCTCAGTCATTATCACCGCAAATGGCAAGTGTTTCTGTGCCGGTGCGGATTTAAAAGAACGCATGGGGATGCCGGAAGAACAGGTAGCGCCGACCGTCAAAAGTATCGGTGATTCCATGAAAAAAATCGCCGGGATTTCTGTCCCGACCATTGCTGCCTTGCAAGGGAGTGCGTTTGGCGGCGGCTTTGAAGTGGCCCTGGCGGCAGACATAAGAGTTGTTGTCGATTCGGCACAGCTTGGTTTACGGGAGACGGCTTTAGCCATTATTCCCGGAGCCGGTGGAACCCAGAGATTGACTCGTTTGGTTGGCCCGAGTAATGCTGTTTTGTGGATTACTTCGGCAAGACTTTTCACCGCCGAAGAAGCACTTGCTCAGGGCGCGGTTAATTTCGTTGTAACCGGGTCCGAACTAATGCTGACAGCTCTTGAAGTTGCGGCGGAGATTTCAAAAAATGGACCTTTGGCTGTGCAGCAAGCTAAACGCGCTATTTATTCAGGGCTCGACAAAAGTGTGAGTGAAGGTCTGAAACTTGAGTTCGAATGCTATAAAAAAATTATTCCAACAAACGATAGAATTGAAGGTTTGGCTGCGTTTAAAGAAAAGCGCGAACCGAAATATGAAGGAAAGTAACCTCAGTGCTTGAGTGTTAGTGTATTAAAGTGTTAAAGCAATTACTTTAGCACTTTTAACACTTAAACACCGTAGCACTTTTTAAACAGAGGAGATATGGATTATACTGAAGAACAACAGATGATGCGCGACACCGTTCGTGAGTTTGCGAAAAATGAAATCGAACCGGTATCGGCTGAACTCGATGAAAAGGCTGAGTTTCCGGCGGAGAATTTTAAAAAGATGGCCGCTCTTGGCTTTCTCGGCATCCCGTTTCCGGAAGAGTACGACGGCGCTGGAATGGATACCGTGAGTTTGGCCCTCGCGATTGAAGAAGTGGCGAAAGTCTGTGGCGGAACCTGCCTGTCAATGGCAGCCCATATTTCACTTTGCGCAACTCCAATCTATTTGTTTGGTACAGAAGAGCAGAAAAAAAAATATCTCTCGCCGCTGGCGCAAGGGACCTCGCTTGGCAGCTTTTGCCTTACTGAACCCGGCTCCGGTTCTGATGCCGGCGCTGCTAAAACCAGTGCAGTGCTACAAGGTGATTATTATATATTAAACGGTAGTAAAGCTTTCGTAACCAATGCCGGAGTCGCCGACACATTTATTGTGTTTGCGAAGACCGCTCCCGACGAAGGTACCAAAGGCATGTCGGCGTTTATCGTTGAAAAGGGCTTCGATGGCATCGTTGTTGGTAAGAAAGAAGATAAGCTCGGTGTTCGCGCTTCAGATACGCATCCGGTGTCATTTGAAAATTGCCGGGTGCCAAAAGAAAACTTGCTCGGCAAAGAAAGGGATGGCTTTAAACAGGCACTCATTACATTAGACGGCGGCAGAATTGGCATTGGTGCCATGGCGGTCGGACTAGCCCAGGGCGCCATGGAGAAAGCAGCTGCTTATGCAAAAGAACGAGAGGCGTTTGGAAAAACAATTTCAAAATTTCAGGCGATCGGTAATATGTTCGCGGATATGGCGACTGAGATTCACGCCGGACGACTCATGGTTCATCATGCCGCCAGATTGCGGGATAAGGGTAAGCCGTACACAAGAGAAGCCGCCATGGCGAAATTATTTGCTTCCGAAGCCGCGATGCGAGCAACTAAAAATGCCATTCAAATTTTTGGTGGTTATGGATTTTGCATGGATTACCCGGTTGAAAGATATTGGCGTGATGCCAAACTCACCGTGATAGGAGAAGGCACCTCCGAAGTTCTGCGCGTGATTATCTCAAGGGAGATTTTAAAAGAATTGGCATGAAATTCGGCGACTTTGAATTATTTGTTTTAAGTGACGGTAAGTTTAAACTTGATGGCGGCGCCATGTTTGGGGTCGTGCCGAAAGTTTTGTGGGAAAAAACCAATCCGCCCAATGCAATGAATAGAATTGAAATGGGACTTAACAGCCTGCTCATTAAGACCCATGACGATATTGTTTTGGTGGACACAGGTATCGGTGAAAATTATACCGAAAAATTTATTAAAATGTTTGAAATCGATAAGTCTGCCAATTTGTTAAAAAGTTTGAATTCGATAGCTCTGAAACCCGACGATGTTACCAAAGTTGTGCTGACCCATTTACATTTCGATCATTGCGGTGGTAATTGTTCAAAAGATGAAAGCGGTGAACTCAAGCCGACCTTTCTCAATGCGACTTATTATTTTCAACAGGATGAGTTTGAATACGCAAAAAAGCCGGATCCGAGAAGTCGAGGCAGCTATTTAGGTCAAAATTGGCAGGCCATTGAGGCGTCGGGTCAGTTGCAGTTGATTTCCGGGAATCAGGAAATTATCCCGGGAGTTGAGGTTTTCACAACGGGCGGGCACACACAAAATCACCAGATTGTAAAAGTCCATTCAGACGGGAAAACAGCTTGCTTTTTAGCCGATTTGGTGCCGACAGATTCCCACTTGAAAACGACCTATGTCATGGGATATGATCTTTATCCAAAGACGACGATGGAAATGAAGGAGAAGGTTCTGAAGCAAGCCCTGCAAGAAAATTGGCTGCTTATTTTTGAACACGCTCCGTCGGTTAAAGGAGGATATTTGACTGAAAATGAAGGCAAACTTCGAGTTGAAGAAATTGAAATTTAAGATTCAGCAATAGGAGTTCTCATCCGTGTCAAAATTTAAAGAAGTCGTGATTGTAAGCGCCTGTCGCACACCAATCGGCGCGCTTCAGGGTGCTTTAAGTTCACTTTCTGCGCCGCAGTTGGGCAGCATCGTCATTAAAGAAGCTTTGAGTCGCGCCGGCATCATGGGAAAGGATGTCAGTGAAGTTATCATGGGCGAAGTCTTACCGGCCGGCGTTGGCCAGGCGCCGGCTCGACAAGCTTCAATGCGAGCCGGGATCCCGAACACGGTGCCCTGTTTGACCATCAACAAAGTGTGCGGCTCCAGCTTGAAGTCGGTCATGCTGGCTGCGCAGGCGATTATGGTTGGGGATGCAGAGATTGTGGTCGCTGGCGGCATGGAGAGTATGTCCAATGCCCCTTATCTTTTATCGAAAGCCAGAGCCGGCTACCGGCTTGGCCACGGCGAGCTCATCGACAGCATGATCAAAGATGGCCTGTGGGACGCGCATAATGATTTCCACATGGGCGATGCGGCCGAACTGTGCGCTAAGGAATGCAATGTTCCGCGACAAATGCAGGATGAGTTTTCTATGAATTCTTATAAAAAGGCGCTGGCTGCGCAAAAGAACGGCTATTTTAAGGATGAGATTGTTGCGGTTGAAATTCCGCAAAGAAAAGGTGACTCTGTTCTCGTTACCGAAGACGAAGAACCCAAACGGGCCAATTTTGAAAAGATGCCGACCCTCAGACCGGTTTTTCAAAAGGACGGCACGGTAACTGCCGCCAATGCGTCTTCAATCAATGATGGCGCAGCGGCTTGTGTGGTGATGTCAAAAGATCGTGCCGGGGGTTTAGCAATTGAGCCCTTGGGAACAATTGTCGGGCAGGCTTCCGCAGCAAAAGCTCCGGAGTGGTTTACCATGGCGCCGGCGGATGCTATCAACTTGGTTTTGGATAAAGCCAATTTGAAATTGCAGGATATCGACCTTTTTGAAGTAAACGAAGCATTTGCTGTCGTGAACCTTGCCGTGGGCAAAGAGCTTGGTATCGATTTGGACAAAATGAATGTTCATGGTGGCGCCGTGGCACTTGGCCATCCCATTGGCGCGAGTGGGACCAGAATTTTAACCACGCTTCTTTATGCGATGAAACGCTACAATAAGAAAAGGGGATTAGCGACCCTTTGTATTGGCGGCGGCGAGGCTTCAGCGGTGGTTGTGGAGAGATAGTTGTCCAAAAAACAGGTAGAATTTGAATACAGTGATATGACAATAATCAGCATAGGCACCGTGGGCGACCGTATAGCTGTTAAACAAAAGATTTAAAGCAAGAGGAACTAAATGGATTTTCTATTAACGGACGAACAAAAACTAATTCAACAAACTGCCCGTGAGTTTGCTCAAAATGAAGTCGCTAAGGACGCTGCGGAACGGGACCAGAAGGAAAAGTTTCCTGCGCAGCATGTAAAAAAGATGGCTGAGTTGGGTTTCATGGGAATGATGATAGCCCCCGAATATGGCGGCGCCGGATTAGATGCCGTCAGCTACGCAATTGTCATTGAAGAACTCTCAAGAGTTGATGCTTCTGTCGGGGTTATTTGTTCTGTCAATAATTCTTTGGTTTGCTTTGGGATAGAGAATTCCGGTAAAGAAGAAACAAAGAAAAAATATTTAGTTCCTTTGGCGAGTGGGGAAAAACTGGGCGCATTTTGCTTGTCTGAACCCGGCTCCGGATCGGACGCAGCCGGAATGAAGACCACTGCTATTTTAAGAGGTGAGCACTATGTTTTAAACGGCACCAAAAACTTTATTACCAATGGTGTGAATGCAGATTATTATGTTGTCATTGCACACACCGACCCGTCTCAGCGTCACAAAGGGATTAGCGCTTTTGTTGTCGAAAAAGAATTTCCCGGATTTCAAGTTGGCAAGAAAGAAAAGAAGCTTGGTATCCGAAGTTCAGACACGGCCTCTATAATGATGGAAGATTGTGCTGTTCCGAGAGAAAATCTTTTAGGTCAGGAAGGCGATGGATTTAAAATAGCAATGATGACACTTGACGGTGGCAGAATCGGTATCGCCTCTCAAGCGGTGGGCATCGCACAAGGATCTTTAGATGCGGCCATTAATTATGCGAAAGAACGGGTACAATTTGGAAAGCCAATATCAACCTTCCAGTCGATTCAGCATATGCTGGCGGATATGGAAACAAGCATTAACGCAGCGAGACTCTTAACTTACCAGGCAGCGTGGAAGAAGGATCAAAACCAAAAATATTCACATGACTCTGCAAAAGCTAAATTGTTTGCATCGGAGACCGCCGTTGCTGTGAGCTTAAAAGCCGTGCAGATTTTTGGCGGTTACGGTTACCTGAAGGATTATCCGGTAGAAAGATTTATGCGCGATTCAAAAATAACTGAAATTTATGAGGGAACATCTGAAATTCAAAGGCTGGTAATTGCAAGAGAGCTCCTTAAATAATTTATAGCGGCACTGCAACTTAAGATATTCAACGAATATACTTAACGGAGGGCCAATATGTCTGAATTCTTGGAAGACGGAAAACTATGGTTCAACGGGAAAATGGTGGAATGGCACGATGCTAAAATACATGTCATGTCTCACGTTCTTCATTATGGCTCATCGGTTTTTGAAGGATTTCGATGTTATAAGACGGTTAATGGTCCAGCCCTTTTTCGGCTAAAGGATCACATCCGGCGGTTATTTGATTCCGCGAAGATTTATAGAATTAGTGTACCTTTTTCGAAAGATATAATCGAACAGGCCTGCCTCGATGTCGTTAAAGTTAATAATTTACAAGAAGCTTATATGCGGCCGATCGTTTTCCGGGGATATGGAAGCCTGGGGGTCGATCCCCAGGATACGCCGACTGAAGTGGCGGTGGCTGCTTTGGCCTGGGGAAAATATTTAGGAGATGAAGCGATCAATATCGGGGTTGATGTTCGCGTTTCTTCATGGAATCGAGCGCGGCCCAATACCTTGCCGGCGATGTCAAAATGCGGCGCGAACTATATGAATTCACAGCTTATTAATTTGGAGGCAAAAGCGGATGGATATATTGAGGGCATTGGCCTTGACGCCAATGGTCACGTCAGCGAAGGGAGTGGAGAAAATATTTTTATAATCCGCGATAACCGAATTTACACACCGCCGCTCGCCTCATCAATTTTACCCGGAATAACGCGCGACTGCGTTATAAAACTGGCAGAAGATTTCGGCTATAAAGTTGAGGAAACCGTAATTCCGAGAGAGCTTCTTTATATCGCCGACGAGGTTTTCTTTACCGGCAGCGCTGCCGAAGTCAGTCCGATCAAATCTATCGATCGAATTCCAATTGGCGAAGGCCGCCGCGGACCGATTACTGAAAAAATACAAAAACAATTTTTTGGAATTATAACCGGTGAGTTCGAAGATAAATACGGTTGGTTGACGCCGGTTAATTAATAACACCAAACAATGAGTAGCAATAGAAGAAAAGCAAGAGAATTGGTCTTGCGCGCACTATACAGCCAGGAGATGTCAGGTAATCCGGTAGATGTAATTATTGAGGACATGATTTTGAGCCGCAAGGAAGAAGAGAGCGTCACGGAATTTGCGGTTCATTTACTTAAAGCCTGTATTGAACATCAAACAGAGCTCGATAAATTTATCATTGCCAAAGCACAAAACTGGGATTTCGACAGAATTGCCATTTTGGATAAAGTGGTTATGAAAATGGCCATTTGCGAGTTTCTTCATTTTGAAGATATTCCCCCAAAAGTCTCGATTGACGAGGCCATCGAAATTGCCAAAAAATACAGCACTGAGGGCAGCGGTCAATTTATCAACGGGATATTAGACAGCGTTTTACTTGAGTTGAGAAATCAGGATCTTTTGAAGAAATCCGGAAGAGGTTTGAGTGAGCAAGGAAGGATTGTTTCAAAGAAAAAAACTAATTGATTGGACTTAGAGTATGATTGGAAACTTAATATCAAAAGTTTTTGGTAGCAAACATGACCGAGACATCAAGAAAATTCAGCCGATTGTTGACCAAATTAATCAAGCTTACCAGCAGTTTGAAAATTTTTCTGATGATGAGCTGAGAAATAAAACAGAGGATTTTAAAAAACAGATAGAATCCGCGACCCAAAAAGTCGTTGAAGAGCTAAAAGAATTTTACGATGTGATTCATTCGGACACCATTTCCACCAATGGCAGAGATGAGTCCGGCGA
>SMXC01000199.1 GCA_004356825.1 Caldithrix sp. | reverse complement strand
GGCAGTTAATGATCCCGAATACCCGCTCAGTATCGTCGATTTAGGGATAATCTATAAAGTTGAGGTACTGCACGCGATAGTAGCAATTGAGATGACGTTTACAGCCATGGGATGTCCCGCGATTGATATGATTCTGTTGGACGTTGATGAGGAGGTCAGAAAAATTTCCGGGGTAAAAAATGTCGATATAGAAATCGTTTGGAGCCCCCCCTGGACCAGGGACAGGATTACTCCTGCAGGCCGTGAAATTTTGCAATATTACGGTGTGGGGGTTTGATCAATGTGTTTTTTTTATTTTTTGAGCAATAGCAACCCAAATGACAGCGAAGTGAATGACAAAAAACGTCATTAAGTCATAAGATTCTCTGCCTTCGGCGTCATTATTGAGAGTCGCAAAACAGCCTACGATAATGACAGCGCAGCGTTATGACTGCTGATAATTACTTCAGCGTTAATGGGTGAACAAAGGTAAAAGATTTGCGGATATTTTCCAGAATTAGGAGATTAGATGGATCAAGATCAGGTTTATGAAGTATTTGCCCGCAAAACGCACCAAGAAACGCTGCAACATGTCGGCAGCTTAAATGCCTCCGATGACGAACTCGCCAAAGTGTACGCCTGGACGATGTATGACGAAGAAAAATGGGTGGAGATGTGTGTCATCCCGCGAAAATCCGTAATTCAAGTTACTCATGACAGTAAAATTCCTCTCTGGGGGAACTGAGGAGGAATAGGTGAAAAGGAAATAAGGATTAACCTAGGTATCCCCTACCTTATATCCTCGTACCCGATACATTTGCTACCATTATGTTAAAATAACTTTATCAAACTTAAGAGAATGAAGAAATCAACAACACAGACAATCTTTGAATCAACCGAAGGCATGACTCCCGAATGCAAAGAAGCTCTCCGCTATCTTCTTTTAGCCTGCGCCGATACCAAGCTGCTTTTAGGATATCATTACGGCGAATGGACCTTCGGACCACCGGAAATTGAGGCTGCGGTGGCCTTCTGCTCCTTATGCCAGTCGGAGTTAGGACACGTCCGCCTTTTGCATGCACTTTTAACCAAACACTATAAAGATGATCCTGAAAAATTGGTTGAATCGGCTAAACCCGAGGAATTCGCCAATATTTCTTACCTTGATAATGAAATAAAAAGCTGGCCGGACATTGTCGCCGTCAATTACGTCGTTGATTTAGCCGTGACTACCTTACTCCTCTCAATGAGAAATTCCTCGTTTAAACCGTTGCACATGAGCCTGGAGAAAATGCTCGAAGAAGAAAGGTACCACATTCATCACGGCCAAGGATGGTTCCGAACGCTGTCTAAAAAAAGCGCTGAGACCAAACAGGCAATTCAAAAAAGCGCCCAAAATGCGCTGGTTAAAGTTGTGGAGTGGTTTGGGCCGCCGGATTCAGAATACGATCGGGTTTTGGTACAAGCAGGAATTAAGTCCGAAAGCAGCTCGGAAATTTTAGACAAATATCTTTCTGAATTAGGAAATCTGGCTGCTAGTTTGGGAGTTGATCTCGGTCTGTCAAAGGCCAATGGAACGTGGCGGCTGAACACAACCTTTGAATGGGATAGCTGGGATCCTAAAACTCGCCGTCTAACCAAAACAGGCCCTGACCCAGAAATCCTCTATCATCTGCGTGGCAGCAAGAACAAAGTTTTTAAACTAAGTTGAGTTAGATTTAACGCGAATCGCCACAGAGGCGCAGAGATCTCAGAGGCATTATTAAGAAATATAAGTTCGCATTTTGAATCGTCTTTAAAAATCAGTCTCAGTAATTATTTTGCTCTGAGTTCTCTGTGCTACCGTGGCAAAAACACTGAATAAAATGAAAAACCAAAATAAAAAATGCACGTTCTGCGGCTCGACGAATACCGAAAAACAATCCGATTTTGGCACCTCTATTATGGTGACGCCCCACTTTTGCCTTGACTGCAAATCTGCATTTGAGTGGATAAAGTGGGGGGAGGATGACTCCCATCTTGATCTGCCCGATTATTTAAAAAAATCCAATTCAAAAGACAATTAGCTTGATAGCTTAATCCACCTTGCTGACTCCTCAAAATTAAAAAGTAAAAGGAGATTCATATGGCTTCAGAAAACATATCCAAACCAAGCATCAATCCGACTCCTGATGGACCTTACCTGGTAAAAGACCTTGAGAACTTTACCAATCAAAAAGGTTCAATTGCAACCAAAGCGTCGATAGCGCTTTGCCGGTGCGGCGGCTCGGCCAACAAACCTTTCTGCGATGGAACGCATGCAAAAATCGGCTTCTCCTCTGCCAAACTTGATGGCCGCCTTGCGGACAAACGCGAGAACTATGAAGGGGCTAAAATAACCGTTCACGACAATCGCGGCATTTGCGCACATGCCGGTCGCTGCACGGATGGACTGCCCGCGGTTTTCCGGCTGCGACAAGAACCCTTTATCGATCCGCACGGCGCCGGCCCTGATGAAATCAGCGCCACGGTTAAGCAGTGCCCGTCCGGGGCGATTAGCTATTCCATTGACAGTGTCGAAAATCGCGACCGGGAGGGCGAGCCGGCTATCTTTGTTGCCCCGAACGGACCTTATGTGGTTTCCGGTGGCCCGGATCTTCTCGATACCGAACGTGGCGAAGGCGCCTCAAAAGAACATTTCACAATGTGCCGATGCGGCGGCTCAAAAAACAAACCATTTTGTGACGGCGCACATTGGTCTAACAACTTTGACGATCCGAAGAACTAGTACCTCACTTTTGGGGAATATGGGCTTTTGCAGAATTTTGGGATAGAAAGGTGAGGGTATTGTTAAAGAGGAGACCACCGGCGAAGGAGTCAAGTTTGTGGGCAAGTGAAGACGAGACCCGACCTCTTACTATGGCGCTTTGAGAAAAGGAGTTACGAATGATGAAAAGTATTTTGATAACAGGCGCAAATGGAGGGTTAGGCAAAGAGTGCGCAAGGCAATTAGCTTTACAGGCTGGAACTGAAAGAATCTACTTGGCTTGCAGAAACGAAGAGAGAGCGAAGGCCGCCAAACTGGCGTTGGAGGAATCGACGGGCAAATCAGTGTTCGAAATTGTTCTTATGGATGTCTCAAATTTGAATTCCGTTAGATCTGCTGTTGAGTCATTGGACGAACCGGTTGCAGCCCTAGTTATGAATGCAGGGGGTATGGGTGGAAAAAATTTCGGTGACAAGACTGTGGACGGAGTCCTGCAATTGTTTGCCGTAAACGTTCTGGGACACGTGGTTTTGGCAGAGGAGCTTTTGAAAGCCAAGAAGTTGACCAAAATGGCATTGTATGCAGGATCGGAAGCGGCCAGAGGCGTCCCCAAAATGGGCATGAAACGACCCGAACTAAAAACGTCATCTGTGAACGAATTTGAGTCTATATGTGACGGATCATTCTTTGGAAAAAAGATTGACCCTATGGTCGCATATGGACCGGTCAAATACATGGCCGCTTTGTGGATGTCCTCGATAGCTCGTAAGTATCCAGACATTCGATTTGTCACCATGAGTCCAGGGGGAACCAGTGGAACCGGCGTAATGAACGATCTTCCTCCTTTTATGAAGTTCATGTTTACCCATGTTGGTCTTAGATTGATGCCAATGTTTGGTTTAATGCACAAGTTGGAAGAAGGCGCCAAGCGATACGTAGACGGGCTAAATGATGAGTCGTATAAGAGCGGTGTTTTTTACGGGAGTAAAAAGTCAGTTCTCACTGGTCCAACAATAGATCAGGGGACAATTTTTGATGATTTGAACAACAAAACATTTCAGGATAACGCTAACGAAGCGATTCACAGATTTATCAAATAAAAAAGTGGAACTTAGAAAGTACCTAACAATTGAATTCAAAAAGATAGCTGGTGCATTTTTTTAAATTTTCGCATCGGGCCAGCAACTTGTGATGCTAGTCGTTATAAGTAAAAAACTTTAATGTTTCACAATCATCGGTGCGAATTCGTGAGAATCTGTGGCTAATAATTCTTTCAACATGACAACAAACCGGGTAAAAATTCTAAACATCGCAGCTTACAAATTCGTTGCGCTGACCGGCAAGCGTCCCATTCAATTAAAAAAAGAATTAAATGCTTTGTCAAAAAAGAGCAATCTAAAAGGCACGATTTTACTCAGCAAAGAGGGAATCAATTTATTTCTCGCCGGACCTAAAAAAGATATCGAAATATTCTGGCAATGCTTTCTCTATCACAGAGAGTTTTCGGGTTTGACTTACAAAACCAGTCTAAGCGATCGCCAGCCGTTCAAACGGATGCGGGTGAAAATCAAAGATGAACTCATCCCCATGGATGCAACCCTTCAGCCGAAGCAATCAAACGGCACCCATCTTTCCCCGCAAGAGCTGAAAAGATGGCTTGATGAAGGGCGGAATATTACTCTGCTGGACACGAGAAACAGGTTTGAAGTTGATTTCGGAACTTTCAAAAAGGCGCGCCATTTAGATATCAAATCATTTCGTTCTTTCCCGGACGCCGCCGGAAAATTAGATCCTGAACTGAAAGAAAAACCGCTGGTGATGTTCTGCACCGGCGGCATCCGCTGTGAGAAAGCCACGCCTTTGCTGCAGCAGCAGGGCTTCAAGCAGGTGTATCAACTTGAGGGCGGCATCTTAAAATATTTTGAAGCGTGCGGCGAGTCTCATTTTGAAGGCGAATGCTTTGTTTTTGACGAACGGATTTCACTTAACAGTCAATTAGCAGAAACCGGAACGGCTCAATGCGCTCGCTGTTTTAAGCCGGTCACGGTTGAAGAGCAGCAATCGCCGGAGTTTGTGCCAGGAGTTTCGTGTCCGGATTGTGCAGAAAAGTAGCTTGTAAATCAGAGATCGTAAATCGTTAAATCAAATTAGACACAACTGATTCTCAATAAAAAAACATAAGCGCCTGATTCCCTGCTAATGTCCTTTTGTTGAATTTCAACGATAAATGGAAAACGCAGCCACCTGGATAACGCCCCTCCTGCTCCTGCCTGGAGTTGCGTTATTTGATCATGTCTACATCGATTCGATATAGCAGAATTCACGACGAGTTCCATCATTATCAGAGCACAAAGGAAGTCTGCTGCACTCGCCGTGCATAAACTCCTCAAGCGTTCCGTTTTTTTAGAAATGTCCTGGTTGTCTCTACTTCAGTTTCGGCCTGTTCTCTCTCGCAAGTCTCCTGGGCGGCCTCACTCTCCAGCGGCACAAACTGGCTGAGAAAATGTTTTAATTTTGACCTGCCTGGGTATCCTAATTATTGTCTTTGCTTCCGGGGAACTTATCCGCGAATCATTGCTCTCCTGAGACATTGTTAAAGAGCATAGCGTAGAAGAAAACCGCAAGGATTAACCCACCCTTCCCCAAAAAATCTTGCTTCTTAAAACAGAAATCCTTAATATAAAATTGTTTCAATGAGTTAACATGCTTTTAAGCACGGAATAATGCAGTTATCGGAAAATCACCACTTTTTTAACTTCACCTCTATTCTCACCCTTTAGCATTTCCAGCGTTAATCATAGGAGGGATTGGTATAGCAAATTGGGGAACAGGCGGGTCTTGAATACAGAATCAGCGAGAAAAAAGGACAGCACATGAAATTAAAAGTAACTCTTGCAGCAACTCCATTCTTCTTCTTATTAGCCTTTTTACCAATTTATAGCCCGGGCTCAAACGGCTTAGTTGATTCCTTTGCCAACAATACTGCGTTAAGTGAAGGTGTTAAACTGTCCAAAAAGAAAAAATTTGACCCGGCCAGAAAAAAGTTTGAGGAATCTTCAAGGTTTTGGCAAGCCCATCACACATCCTCGCTATATTTGACTATTCTCAACGATGTGACTAACAATCGGCTCAAAAAAAAGAATGCCGCAAATATTTTCAAAGCCGTCCATGAGGAATTAAATGCCAAATCAAAGAAAGCCCTAAAGCAAATAAACAAAGTTGTGAAACAAAACGAGGGCTACTTCCCGGCTCACATCATTCACGCAGACATTCTAGTCAGCCGGGAAAACTATGAAAAGGCCGAAAAAGCGTTTACACAAGCTATAAATCTTGCACCGGATATCGCTTTGCCATACATCTTCCGGGCAAAGTTTTATGCAAAACTCTCTCGGTCTGAGGAAGCAATCGCAGATATGACCCGGGCGATCACGCTGGACCCGGCTTATGGCTTTGGTTACTTTGAGCGGGGATTCACCTACTGCTTGCAGAGAGAGTATGACAAAGCAATCAAGGACTTTGAAATTGCCATTCGCCGCCATCCAGACTGGGAGCACAGCACAGTCGTGATTGAGGCCTATCATAATCGTGGCGTTGAAAGGATACAAAAGAAGTCATACCGTAAAGCCATCGCGGATTTCGATCGAGCTATTGAAATCGATCCGGAGTATTTGAACTCATATTTGAGTCGTGCCCGGGCGTACAAAAAACTCAAATCATACACAAAAGCGTTGAAAGACTTTAAACATTGCATTGAAAGCAATCCTGATTTCAAAGAAGCTTATTATCAGCGTGCTTTGCTGCATAGTGCCAGACGTCACTATACTAAGGCCACCACTGACTTTCGGGCGGCGCTCAAACTCAGTCCAAAAGATACGAAACTTAGCTTCAAAATAGCGGAGAGCTATCAGACAAATATAAAAAGGCGATAATTGAATTTAACAGAGTCATTGAACTGGACCAGCGATATTTTTGGGCTTACTACTGGAAGGGGTACGCCCACAAAAGCTTACGGCAACCAAAGCAGGCAGTTCGTGCTTTTCAAAATTTCTTAAATAATGCGCCAACGCAGTACTACAAACAAATTTTGCATGCAGAACTCGAGATAAAAAAGTTGCAGCGATAGCTAAAAATGTTCGCGCCCTTTAAACTTTGCTCATGCAACTTGAACAATCTGAGACGCAGATCCTGCCACACATAAGTCCCAATTCATTCAAAATCCTCACGCGGACAAGCCGCAACCCAAAAGACAACGCACGCAAAGTCGCAGAGACGCGAAGAAAACGCAAAGTTTTTCGGGAAGCATAATATCTTTATGCGGCATGCTTAAAAAATCAAAATTATCTTTTTCTTGCTGAGTGGATTTTCTCTCTTTTCTCTGCCCAATCTTTGCGCCTCTCGCTGAAATTTCCTGCTTTTGTGCAAAGATTGACCTGTAACCGACTAAAGAATCGGGGCCAGACTCGATCTAATCAAATCCTCGCTTACTTCATCTACTATTTCAACTTCACCAATTTTCCGCGGCAAAACAAATTTTGTGTGGCCGGATGAGGATTTCTTGTCAGCTTTAATAAATTTCAGAAGTCTGCCAACTTCGACCCTGTTTAGTTTTCCGCTCAACTCAAATCTTGAGATCAATCTTTCGATGCGTTGAAAGTCACCTATGTCTAATATATTCAAATTCAACGCCATTCTGCTTTCTGCCAACATCCCCAGCAGCACGGCCTCCCCGTGAGAGATCTTTTTATATCCCATCTCCGCCTCCAGTGCATGCCCGATTGTGTGGCCAAAATTCAGAACCATCCTGGGGCCGGTCTCTTTCTCGTCCTCAGCAACAATTCCAGCTTTAATTTGACAGCAGCGCAGAACAATTTCCTGCAAGAGTTCTAAATCAAGTGCAACGATTTCGTGCAGCCTGTCTTCCACCAACTTGAACAATTCCGCATCCTTTATTACACCATATTTGATAATTTCCCCAAGACCACAAACAATTTCCCGCTTCGGTAACGTTTGTAAAACCGTCAAATCCGTCCATACCATTTTAGGTTGATAGAATGTTCCAATCATATTTTTGCCGAGCGGATGGTTTACACCGGTCTTTCCCCCGAGACTCGAATCTACTTGTGCTAAAAGCGTTGTGGGAACCTGTAAATAGGGTATACCGCGTTTATAAACGGAGGCCACAAACCCGGCAATATCCCCAACTACACCGCCACCAAAAGCTAACACTACGCTATTCCTATCACATCCAAGCTCCAACATTTGAGTCAATATTTTTTCTATTGTACGGAATGATTTTGACCTCTCACCGCCATGAATAAATATCAAATGGCTGGCTTTTTTGGAGAAATTTAGACTTTTAGTGAGAGCTTCACCATAATGTTTATGAACATTTAAATCCGAAATAACCACAACTTGCCCGGAGAGGTTATATAGATTTAGCATCTCCCCCAGGTTTTCCAGAATACCTTCGCCGATAAATACCGGATAAGCATTCTTGCCTAATTCGACTAATATTTTATTCATCGAAGTCTAAAATAATTTTCATACTATCTCGCTGTTTTGCATGCTCAAATGCCTGCAAAGCCTGGCTAAATGGGTAAGTTTGATCGATTAAGCCTTCGACTTTAACCAAGTTATTTTCTAAAGTTTTGATTGCAGAGTCAAAAGGACCGCATCGGGAGCCAATAATTGTGATTTCATCAATAACGATTGGCGCCGCATCTAATTCCAAATTATCAGTGTAAGTGCTTTTCAACACAAGTGTGCCCCGCGGACGCACAAGCTGCATGGCGGTCGAAAATCCGCTTGGTGAACCCGAAGCCTCAACTACAATATCAACTTTATGATCATCCGCCGCATTGAGCTTGTCTGTTTTGATTCCCCAGGATTGTGCTAAAGAAAGTTTTTTAGGGTGTTTACCAACAAGCCTGAGGTCGCATCCGGTCAACTGAAGAACCTGGCAAATCAGTAGACCTAATTTTCCATCACCAATCACAACGACATCCTGATTTCGCTCAACTTGAATCTGCTCCAAAATTTCCAAAGCTGCTGCCAACGGTTCGACAAAAACCGCAGCAGAATCTGGAATGGTTTGAGGAATTTCATGCAGATTTTTAATGGGTAAAATGACGTATTCGGCAAATGCGCCATTTTGATTAAGAATTCCCAATACAGTTCGCTTCGGACAATGACGGCTTAAGCCACTTTTGCAATAGAAACATTCCCCGCAGCCAAAATTTATCTCACCACAGACACGTTTGCCAACCCATTCTTGCTCTGCAGCTTTCTCAACCCTGCCGACGAACTCATGGCCAAGTACTCCTTCAAATCCCATATAGCCCTTCACCAATTCCAGGTCGGTGTTACAGATGCCGGCAATTTTCACTTTAACCAAGGCTTCATTTTCGTGAAAAACCGGAATGGAAATTTCTTTTAAAACCAATGAATTTTGGAAATAAAGCGCCTTCATAATTCAATCGTTCTATTAATTTCTTCACAAGATAAACAGCACTGCTGATCCAGTCAAGACAATTAAAACAAAAAAGGCTCCTAAAAAGGAGCCTGAACTCTTGCAATAAGAATAACAAAAACTATTACGTCTTTTTTCTTAAACTGCTCAAAACAACACTTAACCCGATTATAATTAACACAACAGGCCAATAGTCAGCGAAATCTTGCCAATAAATAAATCCGCTGTTCCTAAGAAAGAAAACCATACCCAGAAAAAGCAATACGCCTCCGGGAATCAGCACTCCCCAATCCTCAGACCTAACAAAAAATAAGGCGACAAATCCTGAGCCGAAGGCTACTAAAAATATCGGCCAAAAGTCTTGAACGTAATAAAAATAATAATCGAATGAAAAGATGTCAAAATTGCGCAGTGCAAAAAACAAACCTAATATCAGAAGAACCGTAGCGGGAAAAATAGCGCCCTTCTCCTTTTTAGTAAACATGGAAACAAAAAAAAGTGCACTGCCGCCAAGCATTAAAATGGGATACAGGTATCGCCATCTAAAGTTAAAAATATTGAGTTCATTGAATAAGAAAACCACACCAATAATAATTAGCACGGCACCAGGAATAAAAGATTTCTCCCTCTCAGCCATTTTGTTCTCCGTAAAAATTAATCGCCCATTTATCTTTTACTCAGCCTGACCAAGCCCTGCATGAAGACGTTTTATTTGCTTTTTGTTTTAGCAGCAGTTGTTTTAGCAGCTGTACCGGACGCTTCGATAACGGTTTCCTCTGGTACGACTATCATCATGACGACATAGGCTACAATGCCGAAAAGGATACCACTTGCAAAAGTTACCAGCACAAAACCAACTCTTACTAGGGAAGGGTCGATATTAAAATGTTCTGCGAGGCCTCCGCACACGCCACCTATCATTTTATCATTTATTGACCGCATCAATTTATTTGCCATTGTCGCACCTCCGGATGTTTGTTTCTTTTTAACTTCGCTTGTTTGTTTATCACTTTTACTCACCTTGAAAAGATAAATAACTCCAATTACGATAAGGGCGATTGGTAAAAGAAAATCAAATCGAAAATTCCAAAGCCACCCACCAGGCCCATGCCATGACCAATGGAAAGGATAAAAATTAAACCAATTAAACTCCCTAAACAAGAAACATGCACCGATAAGAATGAGGACAAAACCCCAAACTAAAGAAGTGTTAGTCGTTTTGCCATCAGACTTTTCTTTGTCTTTTGCTTGAGATGGGTTTTCAGGGATGATAATCCAGCACGCTATGTAAGCCAAAAAGCCGACACCGCCCACAAAAAACGCAACAGCCCAAATAATCCGAATGATTAATGCATCGATATTAAAATACTCTGCAAAGCCACCGCAAACCCCACCGATCACTTTATCACTTTGTGATCGATAAATTCTCTTTCGCGACTCTCTTTTAGCCTCACCTGCTTTTATTACACTACCCCCGGTCTTTTTTTTATCTGCCATATTATTTCTCAGCTAATTCCTTTTAATTTTTGGTTATCAAAAACTGGGCTGCACTCTAACTGGGTTAACGTAAAAACGGTAACAAGGTTTCGGTTTGAGAATGGTACCCGCAAATATCTTCTTTATGCTAAACAATCAAACAGATTTACAATGGCCGCTGAGACCATAAAAGGATTCCCTGAATATTCAATCTCTTGCTTTAGCTTATTTCTTCTTTTCGATTGCCATGATTTTATTAACCCTGGCTTGGTGCCGACCACCCTCGAATCGAGTCTCAACCCAAGTTTTTACAATCTCTTTGGCAACGTCGATCCCAAGAGATCGACTTCCGAGAGTCAAAACGTTTGCATTATTATGAAGTCGGCTATTTCTGGCAGTGTAAGTATCCTGACACGAAGCCGCTCGAATTCCACAAACTTTATTTGCGGCCATCGCGGAGCCGACACCGGCTCCATCTATAATGATACCTAATAATCCTGCGTCATTTGTAACTTTTTCAGCAACTGCATAAGCAAAGTCCGGGTAGTCCACGGACTCAGTTGAATGCGTGCCCACATCATCGAATTCCCAACCCAATTCAGTTAGATAGTTTTTGAGTATGTCTTTTAACTCAAAGCCGCCGTGATCCGAACCAATAATTATTTTGCCTGAGAATTGAACTTTCGGGGAGAGTTGCTGAGTTGGGGAGGTATCCGTTATTTCTTTTTTAAGGATTCTGATCCCTCGAATAGCGGCTGCGTCTCGAGCAGAAGGGGTTACAATACAATTAGGCGAAACGGTCAGCTCGGTTTTCTGCTTTCTAGAGGCATCAATGACATCGTGCTCGGTTATCAATTTTCTCATTCAGCACTATTCTTCATTTTCGGTCTCACGAATCATCGGGACAAATCGTACCGGAATTCGTGATTCTTTTTTAACAGATCCGTCCGGAAATTTTGTGACGACAATCAAATCCTGGTTGGTCTTACCTACGGGAATGACCATTTTCCCGCCTATTTTGAGTTGCTCAACTAAAGACTGTGGAATTGCATTCGGTGCGGCCGTGACGATGATACCGTCAAAAGGTGCATGTTCAGGCCAGCCTTTATAGCCGTTCCCAAATTTCAGTGAAACATTATGGCAGCCTATTTTTTTTAACCGCATAGCAACATCTATCGCTAAATTTTCATTGATTTCAATCGTATAAACTTGCCCAACAATTTCAGATAAAACGGCCGCCTGATAGCCTGACCCGGCGCCGACCTCCAGAATTTTTTCGCCGCCCTTGAGTTCTAAAGCGGCAGTCATGTATGCGATAATAAATGGCTGTGAAATCGTTTGTCCCTCTCCAATCGGCAACGGAGCATCATCATAAGCCGAGTTTTCTAAACTCTCGTTCACGAATCTATGGCGCGGCACCTTTTCTAAGGCTTTGAGTACTGCCGGATTTTTTACGCCTCGAGCGATAATTTGACTCCTTATCATCTTTTTTCTTACCTCGAGATGCGCAAAAGTATCGCCCGGCTTTAACCCAATATTTTTCTCAAATTCGAACACTCTTCAAGTATCCCATAAAAATTATTTTTATTTTAACATTACTCGCAAGTGATGTTCCACGCTTCGCGACAGAGCATCCAAATCGTAGCCGCCTTCCAAAACCGAAATCATTCTTCCCTGACAAAATTCTTTGGATAAATCATGCACGACCTGGGTCATCCGTGCAAACCCCTCTTCAGTGACATTCATATTTGCCAGCGGATCATGTTGGTGTGCATCAAAGCCTGCGGAAATCAACATAAATTCGGGCTTAAATTTACTGACTGCCCGGGCGATATCATTTTCAAACATCTGCAAGTATTCTCTATCGCTAAAGCCGGCTGGAGAAGGAAAGTTTAACGTCGTTCCTGCTCCCTCGCCCTGACCTTTCTCATCGGCTAATCCTGTGCCGGGATACAACGGGTGCTGATGGATACTAAGGTAAAAAACCGTCGGGTCGTCATAAAAGGCACTTTGAGTGCCGTTACCATGGTGAACATCCCAATCAATGATACAGACTTTTTTAATCGAATGCTGAGCCTGTAAATATCTGGCGGCAATCGCCACATTGTTGAACAAACAAAACCCCATCGCTTTTGCAGGTTCAGCGTGATGACCTGGTGGCCGAACAGCGCAGAAGGCACTTTCCAATGCTCCTTCAACAATCGCATCACAGGCATCTACCACCGCTCCCGCCGCCAAAAGCGCAGTCTCATAAGAATCCTCGCAAACGACCGTATCAGAATCTAAAGAATGTGATCTGTTTTTGCAAGCGTTTTGTATGTTTTCAACATAATTTCCGGGATGAATTTGTTTAATTCGGTTAATGTCGCAGAGGCTGGGAGATAAAAAAGTTAGTCCTGCAAAAACATCGGTCTTTTTTAAATGCTGAGTAAGATATTGCAGCCGTTCAGGGCGTTCGGGATGACCGGGGCCTGTTTTGTGTTTTAAGTAATCATTGTGGGAATAAAATCCTACTTTACTCAAAGAGGCAGCCCATTATTAGATTTAACGTTACTTCTTAACCTGTATACTTTCGGCTTTTACAACCGTGTCGCCACGACCGCGGACTAGAATGTTATACGTTCCAGGTTTCAGGTTTTCAACAGAGCATACCTCCTGAAACGGCACCAAGACCTGAACCACCATTTTAGTTGCATCAAATTTGGCCAGCGGTATAATCTCGATGGCTTTTCCTTTTAATTTGACGGCGAAGCGCTCAAATGTGTAGGCCGGAGAGGGTAAGTTTCCACTGATGTTAACCTGTAATTTTTCAGCCTCGAAAATGCTCTGGCCGGAATCAACTTTGTCCACGTAAACCATTTCAAGCCCATCGGAATTTTGCACCACACCACCATTTTTTGATGTTGTACAACTGCATATTGCAAATAATGCAATGCATGACACCAGACCTATATTTAAATTACTACTTAACATTGCAGCACCTCATTATTAATTCTTTTTTGCCTTTTTTAAAAAATCCTCTAAACCTTTGACAATAGCATCCGCTGCATTTTTTTTATACTTCCGGGTTCTAATTTGCATTTCTTCATCCGGATGCATAATAAAAGCGGGCTCTATTAGTACAGCCGGCATTTGCGGAATTCTACATATCGATAAGTTATCATAATAAAGGCCAAAATTTGTTAATTTTAATTTTGTTTGTAACCTTTTTTGAATCGCAACTGCCAAAGCATGACTTTGCGGATGATAGTAATAAGTGCTGCTACCCTTGTTTGCGAAAGGGTTCACCCCATCCGGCAAAGCATTGTGGTGAATGCTGAGTAAAACGTCCGCCTGCACAAATGCAGCCAATTTTGTTCTAACCGCAAGTGCTGCCCCATGATGATCTTTTCGAGTTAAAAAAACTTTTGCTCCTTTTTTCTCTAATTTTTCTTTTAATGTCAAAGATAACTGCATATTTGCATCTTTTTCCTTCAACCGGGTTGGGCCGATAGCTCCGTTATCCGGGCCATGTCCGGGATCTATGCAGATGGTCATGTACTTTAGTGAAAACTTTTTTGGAGGTTTCTTTATTTCAAGTTCTAAATTCGTCCCGTCGTAATAAGGATTATACCCCCATTGTTGTTTTTGGTCGAGTAAGATTTTTACTTCATATACACCATTAACAGGTTGTGACCAGCTCATTTCTCTGAGCAGGGGATCTTCGAAATCATACCTTATCCAATCCGTATTTGAAGTAGCGCCATAAATTGAAACAATCAACGCAGAGGGATCATTCAGTTGAGCAATCTTAAACGGTAGTCGTTCACGCAAATGAAATGTAATTCTGACTTTTCTATCAAAATTTCGGGATCTAACAAGTTCGATTGTGCTTGATGGAATCGGCGTCCCAGCTGGCAGAAATTTCAAGTTGCTTTCTGGCACCCAGATATCTTCCAAACTATTTAGTTGAGCACGATAATAAGTTCCTTTTTTTCCGGTAACCCACAACTTCACGCCTTCGGGTAAAAACATTTGATAACCCAAACCCGAACCGGTTCGAGCCACGGTTATTTCTTCTGTAAGTTCAACAATCCTTGGGCTGCTATCATTTCGAACCGTCAATCTTCCAGGGGCAATCGCAGTTGCACTGATTCCGTTCGCCCCAAGTAGTTCAAACTCAATCTCAACGGTGTCCATTTCTGTATCTTGCTTGATAAAGAGACCACCGCAGTATATTCCGGCCACGTCCGGTGTCGGTGTAATTTTACCGACACCAAATACCGATTCGCCCCAATAGAATTCTTTCCGAGGGGGCGCTTCCACCATTTCGGCGTCTTCAATCAAACCCGGAATGCTAAAAGAGGCAGTCAGGCCAGGTGTGCCTTTAAATGCAATTTCAAGATAATCACCCGCGCGTAGTTCAATATTCTGACCTGGCAAAAAAAAGGTGCTGTCAATTGCGATGGTATCATTCCGGGTCGTGGTTAAATAAGGAGCAACAACTACATTAATGATAACTTCTACCGAATCCGACTCCGTTTGAGCAATGCATTTAAACAAGAAGTCACCGGTCGAAATCGGAACCATACCCATGAAAGCGCCATTAGAATACATCCTCATCGGTAAACCATTTACAAAAACCCGGGCCGCCGGATTATTCGCAGCGCCAAAAATAAACGTCGAGTCTGAAGCACTGACAATTTGTTCTTCTCGGGGGTAAACAACGTCAACTGTCAGTTGAGCATTTGTTTTTAAAGGGAGGAGGATTACAAAAAATATTAGGGATATTATACTTGGCAATTAATTCACCGGTTTTTGATTTACATTGTTTTCCAGAATTCGGGACGCAAAATCACCTCAATCGTTTCACCTGAGTTAAATTCCTGTTTGCCTTTAGTGGTAATCAAATAAGAATTACTATTCGCAAACGCTACCACATCAGCAGAGCCTCGTGATTGAATAGGAGAGGTATAAAAAGAATTATCTTTCATAAAAGTCCAGGCGGGATGATAGTTTTCCCTTTTGGTATTAGTTGCATAATCTTTTTCTAAAGTCGCCTCCATTTTCACACTATGATAATTTGAAAATCCCATCATCTTACGAAGAGCAGGCCTGACAATAATTTCGAAAATGGTGCTGGCCGAAACCGGGTTTCCCGGTAGACCGAAAACAAGCGCCTCGGAGGTTCGGCCGAAAACCGTTGGCTTTCCCGGCTTGATATTAACCTTGTCATAAAATATTTTTACACCGTGTTCTAACATAACCTCCTCAACAAAATCATAATCTCCCATAGAAACACCGCCGGAAATCAACAGCACATCCTTTTGCAGTCCAAGTTCAATGCTCTTAGTTAAATACTCAATATTGTCCGGCACTATTCCGAAGAGCTCAGGCAAAGCTCCTGAGTCAACCACCTGACTATAAAGCGAATAACCGTTGCTACTTCTGATTTGACCGGCCTTAGGCTTTTGGGCAACTTCGACTAATTCGTCACCTGTCACCAGAATGCCAACTTCGGGTCTTTTAAAAATGCTGACCCTTGCCATACCAACAGTTGCCAGAGCGCCGGCCACCGCCGGACTAATAAAGACTCCTTTTGAGAGTACCTTAGAGTCTGCTTTGATAACTTCACTTTTCCTGGCTACGTTTTTTCCTAACGAAACCGGTTCCAAAATTTTGACCTTATTTTCGCCGATGGCTTGAGTTTTCTCGACCATCTGGACACTGTCTGCACCTTGGGGTAAAGGAGCGCCTGTCATAATCTTGGCTGCTTGCCCATGTTCTACTTCAAAATCCGGATAAACGCCAGCGGGGATAGATCCCACAACGTCTAGGGTTGTCAACTTATTTTGACAATCAGCGGCCTTAAACGCATAACCATCCATGGAAGATTTTTCAAAGGGAGGCACATCGATATCTGAAAAAATGTCTTCGGCAAGAATATAGCCGGATGCGTTTTTGAGCTCAACTTCCTCGACGCCACGGGGAGCAGCTTCGTCTAAAGTAATCTCAATTGCATCTTTTACAGCGATCATAGCAATAGAATCGGGGTTAATTCTTACTCACGATGCGGTACGGCACAGCATACCGTTTTTGGAACCTGTTGCCAAACTTCTCGGCGGATTCCCGGTTATCAAATGAGCCGACAGTCACCGTGTAAATGGTGGCTCCGTTTCGTTTCTTCTCGCGAATCTTTGTTGAAACTCCTAATTTAGAAAAATTAGTACGGAAATTTAAAGCATTATTAATTTTCGAAAACGCACCGATTTGCAAAGTGAAACGACCCTTTGAATCTCGTGGCTTTAATTTAGCATATTTTCCGTTTGTGGTCGATTTAATTTCCTTAAGGTCTTTTTTCGCTAGTTTGGCAAATGGCGATCCAGGATGCTTACTTAAAAACTTGAGCAATTCAGTATTCGCGGATTCATACTTTCTCGACGCCATCAGGCAGGCGACCGCTAAATACATTGCATCATCTGCATATTCTGATTGAGTGTACTTTTCAACAAGTCCCAAAAAATATTTTCTGGCAGCAATATATAATCCCCGGGAAAAATAATACTGGCCGATTCTAAATGTTGCATCCTCTGCCTGTAAAGAATCTGGAAACTTTGTTAAAAGCTCTATATATTTATCAACCGCTTGTTGCGCCTTAGGTTCGGTAAGCGCTTCCAAATAAAGAGCCAGAGGCGTGCCTTTATTCTCATTAACAAATGTTGCCACCTTGTGTTTGATTTCAGCGGGTTTATCAGACTTCAGAGTCCGATTTAAATCGAATTCAGTTTTTTGCGCAAACAGAGGGTTTGCAAAAAGTAGAGGGAATAGAAGAATAGTAAGTGCGTTTTTCATAGAAATTGCACAGCCTCAAAATAAGTATCAAGGCAAATAGTGCGGTGCGGCTCGACTCAATTAACCTAAGACTTCGAGATTCATAGTCAGTTGCAATTTGCTTAAACTTTGAGTCAAAGAATTTAATTCCTGGCTAGCCTAATAATTCTAATTTTGAATTGCCGTCTCCCACTCAGAACAGCCGGGGCATCTCCAAAACGGCTTGTCAGATTCATGCCGACACTTACTGCACCTGAACCTCTCCTTATGCTTTGAGGATGCCTCAATTATCTCTAAGGCTAAATTCAAAGCTTCATCTTTTTGCCCGGTATGATGATAAAGCCGGATCAAATATTTTTTCGCTGCTTTATTTGGGGGATCGCTTTCCAGTATATTCGCGCAAAGATTAACGGCTTTTTCAATTTCACCCTTTTTCTCATAATTTTCTGCTAGCGCTAATTTAGCTTCATAGTTATCCGGCTGGCTATCGATTATCTCCATATAAAAATTTTCGATTTCACCATACACGCCACCCTCATAGAGTAACTCTTTTATAAGTTCAAACGCAAGAAAAGATTGTGAAGGTATCTTTTCCACGAATTGCTTTAAGACCTTAAGCGCATCTTCTTTTCGATCTTCATTTCGATAAGAGTCGGCAAGATAAATATAAGCAGGCGGGCTTTCGGAATCAATTTTAATAGCATCGCGAAATCGAACTTGAGCATCTTTTTCTTTGCCGTTCTCACTCAACTGCAGCCCTTCCTGAACTTTGTAAAGCGCCAATCTACCGTTTTTAAATTCTTTACTTACTTTTTTGAGATTTTTGTAAGCCTGAAAAGCATTCTCCCATTCTTCTTTTTGCTCGTAAAGCTTTAACTTCATTTCATGAGCCCAAGTGTTACTCTTGTCCTCAGAAATAATTTTGCTTAATACATCAAATGCTTTATCGAATTCCTGTGCAGCCTGATAATCGATTACCAAGCTTCGATAGATTTCGCTCTTCTGTTTCGCAGTAAGTGTAGTTCGAACCGTCAAATACTTGTGGACATTTACAGCGCGATCGAATTGACCCGTTTCCCGAAGAATATCACCAATTTTTAAGTAAGCGTCAATATTTTGGCTATCCTTTGTAACGGCATCTTTTAATTTATTCAAAGCTTTTTCCGTGTCGCCTGCCAAAAGTAAATTCAGGCCTTCAGCATAATCCAAAGATGCATCCTCAGGACCAGCAGCTGGCCGCTTTCTGAAAACAAACATTATCATCAGCGCCGTAATAGCGCTCAAAACAACAAAAATTAGAATTACCGTAAAATCCATTTTAGACGACTATGTTTCTTCATTGATATTAAAACCGGTGTCATCCTCCCCAATAGGAAGATTCCTGAGATTATCCAGCTCGATCTGCAATTCGTTTTGGCTTTTATTCAGACGGCGAATGTCACTTTTAAATTGCAGAACCTGGAACACAGAAACGACCAGCCAGAATAAAACCCCGAACCCGAAAGAGGCATAAATCACCAGCCATAACGGTACAGCGTTGTACTGCCAGGTTACGAAGCTTACCGTTACTTTCTGGTTGACATCATTATTTTGGAGTGCAAATCCGAAAACCATCAAAATCAGGATAACGGCCAAAAACCATTTAACTGCCCACATTGCAATTTCCTTATTTCAGTGCCAAATGCGCTAGCATTTATTTCCAAGTTAATCCGTTTCTTCTGAATCTTTTTTCTTTGAGTCAGCGGATTTCGCCGCTGCCTTTGCTTCCGCTTCGTCCTTGGTAGATTCAGCCTCATCGGACGTTGCTTCATCCGCAGCCTCTACGGCCTGTTCCGAAGCCTCAGCTTTTGTTTCTTCAGCTGTTTCCGGTACTTCTTCCGGAGTTTCAACCAAAACTTCTGTTGTCTCTGCTTTATCATCTCCTACATGGCTAGGCTTTGCTTTATATTTCTTCTTTCCGTCGACTGGCTTAGTTGTGAAAACCTCCTTTTCAAATTCGGCGATTGCCTCTTTGTCATCGATAGCAAGCTCGGGTTTGCCTTCTTCACCTTTCGCAGCATGTTTTTCGGACAGGATAATTTTTTTGTTCTCTTTGTTGAATTCGATTACAAAAAGCTCTAATTCATCATCAACTTGATATGCATCAGAGGGCTTTTGAATCCCTTCTTTCTTTAATTGCGATAGAGGTACAAAGCCATCAACAATTTCCGGCAACTCAACAATAACGCCTTTTTCAATCATGCGTACAATTTTGGCTTTGGTTAATGTCTCCAGCTTATAAGCTTTTTCAAAATTATCCCACGGATTTTCCATTGTCTGTTTATAACCGAGGGAAATTCTGCGATTATCTTTGTCCATTTTTAGAACCATGACTTCGACTTCGTCACCTTTCTTGACCACCTCGCCCGGATGCCTAACCTTTTTTGTCCAGGAAAGATCAGAAATATGAATCAGCCCGTCTATCCCCTCTTCCAACTCAACGAACGCGCCAAAATTGGTTAAATTCCGAACGATTCCTTTCTGCTTCGATGCAACCGGATACTTCACGTCAATATCAGTCCAGGGATCAGGCTCAAGCTGCTTCAGTCCTAAGGAAATCTTACGGCCTTCGAAATCGAGCTTAAGTATTTTGGCTTCGACGGTTTCACCCAAAGAAAGAATTTTGGAAGGGTGTTTAATATGCTGCGTCCAAGACATCTCCGAAATGTGAATTAAGCCTTCCACTCCTTTTTCCAACTCGATAAATGAACCGTAATCGGAAATATTCACAACTTTTCCCTTGATAACATCGCCTTCGTTATATTTATCTTTTACATTATCCCAGGGATGAGGCAGAAGCTGTTTCAATCCCAAAGAAATCCGGTTTTTCTCTTCATTAAAATCCAAAATCTGGATACTTATTTGTTCATCAAGTGCAACGACTTCGGAAGGATGACTTACGCGACCCCAGGCAAGATCGTTAATGTGGAGTAGCCCATCAACTCCGCCCAGGTCAATAAAGACACCGAAGTCAGTAATGTTTTTAACCGTGCCTTCAAGTACCTGTCCTTTCTCAAGATTTTCAAGGATCTGAGCGCGCTGCTCCTTCATGCCTTCTTCGACCAGGGCCCGGTGCGAAACCACGATATTTTTGCGGAGCTCGTTGACTTTAACTATTTTAAAATCCATTGTTTTGCCAATTATCGCATCAAAATCTCGAATTGGCTTTACATCTATTTGAGAGCCTGGGAGAAAAGCGTCAACTCCCATCAAGTCGACCACGATTCCGCCTTTAATTCTACGCATGCAAGTGCCTTCAAGGATTTCATCTTCCTCATGACACTGGATAATTTTTTCCCACACTCGTAGAAAATCGGCTTTCTTTTTGGAAAGGACAAGTTGACCATCCTGATTTTCAACATTGTCAAGGAATACCTCGATATCATCTCCAATCTGGATTGCTTTCGGATCGTTAAATTCTTCGATTGGAATTATACCTTCGGATTTAAAACCAATATCCACACACACGTCTTTATCGTTGACTGCAAGGACCTTACCAACGACCATTTCTCCTTCAACAAAATCAGAGAGTGTTTGCTCGTAGAGATCCACCATTTCGTTAAATTCATCTTCCGGGTATTCTTGCTCATCCGCAAGCTCCTCAAAAGTATAAATTTTCTCAGCAGATTTTTCAGAATCAGCTGATGTCTTATTGTCTTCGACCTTTTCCGCTACCGCGGTATCTCCTCCTTCCATTTGGTTTGATTCGTTTTCCTTTTCAGGAAATTGATCCGTGTTAGTTGACATGAAAACGTACCTCCTTATGTATTTTGTTTTTGCCTATAACCAAAGTTGGTTGGTGTTCACGTAACCCTGAAATCTCCGATTGAGTCAACATCTTAAACACTTGAACACCCAAATACTTAAACACTTTTTTCTAAAGTCTTTTCTATGATAAAATCAACACATTCGTCAATTGCTAAATTCGTTGTATCTAAGAGAATGGCATCATCCGGCTTCTGCAATGGCGCGAGATAGCGCTCAGAATCATGTTTATCTCTTCTTTGAATATCGTTTTTAATTTTTTCCAAATCAGTTTCAACGCCTGCTGATTTTAAATCATCCTTTCTACGCCGGGCACGTTCTTCGATCGAAGCTGTTAAGAAAATTTTTAGTGCCGCATCTGGAAAAACCACTGTGCCGATATCTCTGCCATCCATCACTAAAGAATTATGTTCGGCCTCACTTCTTAATTTCTTGGTGACAACCTCACGAATATTCTTATTTTCGGAAATCAAAGAAACATTTGCCGTAACTTCTAGCGATCGAATTTCTTTTGTGACGTTCTCTCTATTTACAAAAATGAGTGCACCATTTTTTCCGCTTTCCAGATTAACTGTCGTTCGTTCCAGAAACTCAACCAGGGTTTCCTGCTCCTCGAGGTTAATTTCTTCTCGCAAATATTGCAGTGTATAGGCTCTGTAAATTGCCCCGGAATCAATATATAATATTTTTAGTTTTTTCGCAACCAGTCTTGCAATCGTACTCTTCCCCGACCCCGCTGGCCCATCAATCGCAATAACTATTTTTTTTTTCAACTAACGCATCTCACTTAGTCTTTCATCCTCAACCCCTGCTCTTCATGAGAGAAAATCCATCCTACGACCTTGCCAATATCTATCTCGTCATCTTCAAGCCAGTAAGTACGATCTCTAATAAATTGGGAGCTCGTGTCATCCGCCGGAACGGATTCGATTTCATCAAAAATTTGATTCATTCTCTTCTGCCATTGAATGACGTTGCTGAGCCTTAAGTCAACCCAGCCATCCTTTGCCCAAGTATCAATCGCTTCCGGATTAATCGTGAATTTATTCTCTCCCCGGTACGCGGGAATTTTGATAGTTGGCCCGCGCAGTAAATTTTTTCCGTCCTTCAAAAGAATTGGAATACCAATTGATAAAATGGACGACCTCAGTTCCTCGTCATTTGATATCAAATCTTCGAGCTGACATGATACTATTTCGGCATCAGTGTCACGTAATTTTTGCATGCTGCCGCAAACTTTTTTAAATAAATGGGCCTCATACAAAAGTTTGCTTAAGCGCGGTGGTCCCAAGAGTTCAAAAGCTATGCTGTCGCAGTTATTTTCCGCCATCAATTTCTGCATTTTGCTCAGAGCATGTTGGCGCATAAGGCCGGCGCGATACGTAGGCCCCATAGTAGCATTATCCAAGGCATTAATGACGTCATGCCCGGTGTTACCGCCTTTGATTTCATAGACGACGCTTTTGGCAATCTCTTCAGGAGTCACAAGTTCCATCTGTCCCGAAGAAGAAATTGCGGCAAACTCACCGTATGAAAAAGTGCCGTTTTCACCCGTATCAACGTAGACTGATTTGAGAACTTTGTCGTCGAGTTTTACCCAATTTCGTGGTTCATTTTTATCGAGGTGCCCGTCTAACTTGAGGGCATTCTCAGGCGGACAATCATATAGTTCCACACTCTGATTGTCCTTTTTAATTTCACCGTAAGCAATTTTTTTCCAGGCAATTGCAGCTGTTGGTTTAATTTCTTTTGTAATGGGTGCATCCGGTGTGCGTGCCATGAGAAATAATAGCAAACTATGGGCACCGGCTACGGAAGATTTACTTAACAAAGTCCGGGATGGCTTCTCTTCAGAATGGGTATAAGGGATATTTAAACCCATCCCACCGGTACCGCTCGTTCCGATTTTGAAGTAGAATCCGGTTTTCGAGCGTCGCATGGCCTCGTACAGAATCTGCACATGCCGGATTAGCTGCGGTATGTAAAGCGTGCACAGAATTTTCTCAACTTCGGAAACAAGCGTGTCAGAATAAACCTTTTCTTCTTTAAATTTTTTCAACTCGCCCTTTAAATTGTAGTAGCCCGTAAAGATGTCCTGGTAAGCGACTGCAGTTGCCGAATTAACGCAGTCAATTAAAATATCCGGACGGACGCTACTTACGACCTGGAAAAGATAAGATCGTTGTAGTACTTCCTCGGTCAAATCATCCAAACCGTCTTCAATCAACCATGCACGATATTCGGAATTCTCTAAGATTTCTGCGCGGCTCAACCCTTGCATGGCATCCCGCACGAACATATTGCCCCAATTCGGTGTTATTTTTGAATTGGCGGAGCTGTTTTTTCTTAGTTTCTCAGAAGCCTCTTTTGCTTCCCATTCGTTTAAAGAATGGACGATAAGCTCACCGGGTTCTTCTTTCAAAATGTCTCGGCAAATAGCAAATCCTACTAATCCCCAACCGCCGAGCACCATTACTCTTTTGCCATTAATATCCATTAGCAGACTCTCTTTAAGTGCTCGATTTCTTTAACGGTCAGGCTGCGTGAGGCACCCGACCTCAAACCCTGGAGATTCAAAAAAGCAAGACTGATTCGTCTCAGCATTAAAACTTTGTAATCCAACTCATCAAACATTCTACGTACCTGACGCTTCCACCCCTGGTGCAAAGTCATCTTGACCCGAGTTTTGTCTTGCGGATTTTGAAATTGGATCGTACACTTTGAGGTTTTGCCTTCTTCCAGGTCAATTCCGGATTCCAGTTGCTTCTTGTCCGTTAATTTCAAATCACGGTCTAACTTGACATCGTAAATCTTATCCACTTCAAACTTGGGATGGGTCAATTTATAAGTTAAGTCTCCGTCGTTTGTTAGAAGCAGCAGACCGTTTGTATCGATATCCAAACGACCGACCGGGAACAACCGCATTTTTGAATTCACCAAATCTAAAACGGTCTTACGTCCTTTTTCATCAGCAGCGGTGGTTACGTATCCTTTTGGTTTATTTAAAAGAATATACTCAAAGCGGTTAACCTTCTTCAGTAAATTGTCGGCGAATTTCACACTGTCAGTGTTTTCGTCTATTTTGACTCCGAGACGGTTTTCGATGCTGCCGTTGACAGAAACTTTACCTTCGAGAATAAACTGGTCGCATTTGCGCCGGGAGCCGACTCCGCACTCCGCCAAATACTTATTGAGCCGAATCATCTTTATGATTGCTTTCGTCCTCAAAGGACTCGGTTTCGGTTAAAGTCTCAATGATGCTTTCACTAATTCCTTCTTCCTGATCCAATTTTCCCATAATCTCATCAATTTCCTTGGGTTTAGGTAAATCGGCAATATCATTGATGCCAAAATAGCGCAGAAACTCTTTCGTTGTGCCATAGAGTAACGGCTTGCCAGGACCTTCTGACCGCCCCGCAATACAAACCAAGTTTCTTTCCAGGAGATTCTTAATCACGCCGCCAGAGTTTACGCCGCGAATGGCGTCTACTTCTACCCGGCTAAGGGGCTGCTTAAACGTAATAATCGCCAGAGATTCCAGACTGGCCTGGCTTAACCTCGTCCTGAGTCGGCCTTTGAAAAGCTTTTTAAGCCAGGGCGTAAAATCCTTCCTTGTATTTAATTGGAATCCGCCGGCGACGTTTGCTATAAAAAATGCTCTTTTACTTTTTTGGTAGTCGGAATTAAGCTCTTCGACTATTTTTTTGATCTTTCTCGAATCTAACTCTTCTTCAAGATCGGCAATCTTTTTTGCTGAAATCGGGACATCGCTTGCAAATATTAACGCTTCAACGATTTGTTTTTGAAAAGCATGATCCATTAAATCTTTCTAATCCAAATTTCAGCGAATGGGTTATTCTGATTCAATTGTACTCGTTTATTTTTCACTAAGTCTAGCAGCGCTACAAAAGTAACAATCACAATAATTCTTTCTTTTATTTGCTGCAATATCTCGGTTAATAAGACACGGTCCTGTTTGTCTACCAGGCACATAATGACTTCCGCCTGTTCTTCAATCGTTACCGGAATTTGTTCGACAGTATGCTCTGTGCGAGGCGGAATCCTTTTCATTATCTCAGCAAATACCGACATAAGACCAAATATTGAGACTTCCTTTCCCAGCAGTTCTTCCTCATCAACATCCTTATCGTCTTCAAAATTAAAAGTGAAATCACTTCGTGGAAAATGCTGCCGTTGCTCTTTTTCTAAATCCGAAATCTCCCAGGCCACTTCTTTGTAGCGTTGGTATTCCAGCAATCTTCTTACCAGCTCTTCGCGTGGATCTTCAGCTTCTTCATCGTCCTCCAATTCCGGCTTTGGCAGCAGCATTTGCGCTTTGATCCGAATGAGAGTTGCCGCCATCAAAACGAACTCACTGGCATTGTCCAAATCCAGGAGTTCAATCATGGTCAAATATTCAAGATATTGCTGGGTAATATCCGCAACCGGGATATCATAGATCTCAACTTCGTTTTTCCTAATCAAAAAAAGAAGCAGATCTAAAGGGCCTTCAAAATTCTGTAATTGTACACGATACGGCATTAAAAAAGCCCTCGTTTTTCATTCAAGATAGGGCTTATTTTAAATAACTTTATTTTTTTGAAGTCAACTAATAAGATGACTTGACTCCTAATTAGACGTCGTTTCATTCAACCCCGCTCGAAAAATTCTGGCCAATTTACAATAAAAATTCAAAAGAGTCAAGTTGTTTTAATTAAGATAGCTAGGGTCTGATATAAAGTTTGAATAAACTAAAAGTTTTCAGCTTCATCAATAAGCATAATTGGAATATCGTCTTTGATATCGTACTTAAGACGACAATTATTACAAATCAGTTTTTGATTTTCCTTATCATAGTCAAGATCGCCTTTACATTTTGGACAGGCTAAAATATCAAGCAGTTCTTTATCGAGCATCTCAATCTACCCTTTAGTTACTCTTCGTAAAAACCCATGTTTGTGTATTTTTCAATTCGCGCATCGACAAGTTGTTCCGGGGATAATTTTTCTAATTCAGTCAGTTCAGCCTCGATCGACTCACGCAGTAATTTAGCGGCTTCGTCATAATTTCGATGCGCACCTCCGTTCGGCTCCTTTACAACTTTATCGATGACACCCAACTCCAATAAATCAGGCGCTGTCAATTTTAGAGCTTCTGCTGCCTGTTCCGCTTTGGTGCTGTCATGCCACAGAATTGCGGCACAACCCTCTGGTGAGATAACAGAATACCAGGTATTTTCCAACATCAAAATGCGGTCGCCAACGCCGATGCCTAAAGCGCCGCCGGAGGCGCCTTCACCGATAACTGCAACGACAATCGGTACCGGTAGCTGAGACATCTCCAATAAATTACGAGCAATCGCTGCAGCCTGCCCTCTCTCTTCCGCACCGATACCCGGGAAGGCTCCTGGCGTATCAATCAGCGAAATAATGGGGCGGTTAAACTTTGCTGCGAGGTTCATAATTCGTAAAGCTTTTCGATATCCTTCGGGATGCATCATGCCAAAATTCCGGTGCAGCTTCTGTTTTGTGGTCCGGCCTTTTTGTTGACCGATAATCACCACTTTTCTGCCGCCTATTCTCGCAATTCCACCAACGATTGCTGGATCGTCCCCAAAAGCACGATCACCGTGTATCTCAAAAAAAGTGTCAGTCATTCGTTCAATGTAGTCGCGCGTGTAAGGGCGTTGCGGGTGACGCGCTAAATGCACGCGCTGCCATCGAGTTAACTTCGAAAATATTTCATCACGAAGTTTGGAGACCTTTTCTTCTAAGCGCTCAATCTCCTCGGAGAGCTCAACACTTTCGTTTTCCGATAACTCTTTCATCCCCTTGATTCGTTTTTCGAGCTCAACTATCGGCTTTTCAAATTCTAAAACGTACTCAGTCATGCCTGTTCCGGTTTTGAAAAAATGCTTTAAAAAGAATTTCCATGTCCAAAAAAAGTGAATAATTCTTTATATAATACAGTGGATACCTGCTTTTGTCTTCCTCAGTAATATGTTTATGTCGATTGATTTGCTGCAGGCCGGTAAGTCCCGGCTTCAAATCCGGTTTTTCTTCGGTTGGTGAAAAATCGTCCGAAACTTCAATCAATTCCTTGCCAACAAAACTTACATCACCTTTTAAAATTGCCCACAAATACGGCAGTTTATTTGAAGTTTGTGATTCAGATCCTGCAAATTGATACAACAAAACTCGTTGGTTCTTTTCTCCATAAACAAATTTCTTTTGTATTTTCTGAGAAGTTAGAAATTTTTTATATAAAAACAAGGGCAAACTAAGTGTTAATATAACAAATGCTAACGTAAAGTCAAACATCCTTTTTAGCACCCGATACGGAGTTTGATGGAGTTTATAATCAATCTCCAAAAGTGGAACATGACTTATCCGGTCGATTGAGGCCTTGCCGATAATGACATCAAGGTTGCTGGGGATTAAGTTGAAATTCACCCGCTGTTTTCGGGTTCTGGACATAACTCCAAGGATTTGGTCATAGGAAAGATCATGCGTCGAGAAAATCACTTCTTGAACACCATGTTCTCTGATAATAAAATTTATGTCCTCGAAAGTACCCAGAACTGGCACCCCGGCAACATTTTTACCCGTGTGCCTGCCGTTGGTACTTACCAATCCTGAAATCTTATAATCGCTGTCGATTTGTGAATTAAATTTCTCAACAAGCTTTTCCCCCGACTTTAAGTCGCCAACGATAATCGTATTTTTTGCAAAAAATGCTTCACTGAACCTGCCCCCAAAAAGGGAAAACCGGGTTCGTGACAACTCTTTGATCAAAAGCCTCCACCCCGGCACAATTATTAAACTGAAAACGCTACCGACAAGAACCACAACTCGTGAAAAAGCATATTGTTTAAAGAAAAACGTCAAACTCGTATTTACAAGAAACCCGACCAACACAGCTATGGCGGCTTTTGAAAATGAAAATTCTTCTCTATCATAACAGCCGAAAAGCTTAAGAAACATGACCCATATTAAGGAGTAAAAAATGATTACTGGAATAAAAGGTGGCAAATCAGTCAAATTACCAAAACGGATCAAAACGCCGAGTATCAAGCTCAACCCAAACAACACAATATCAAGCAAAGGAACTGCTAAATAGCCAGTCAGTTTTATAAACAAGGAGATGCCCGCCCTGAACCAAATCGCACCTCTCAAGAGCCAATACGGCATAAAAAAATATTTTTGCTTGAAATGTTTCTTGACGAATAGTTCCATTGCGATGTAAAATTGTTTGAGGTTGTCAAAGTGAGCCCGTTTGGAACTTTCACCTTTAAAATGGATAATCTGAGTCTCTGGGAAATAGACGACCTGCCACCCCTTCTCACGGGTGCGAAAACACCAATCGAGATCCTCTCCGTACATAAAAAAGGACTCATCGAGGTCACCAACATCCTCCAATACTTCGCGCCGTATCATCATGAATGACCCCGAAATCGCGTCAACTTCATGAGAATCGTCGGGATCCAGATAGGTTAAATTATACTTTCCGAAAAGCTTACTCTTAGGAAAAAGATAACTCAAGCCGCTGAGTTTTGTAAACGCAACCCAGGGTTTAGGGAAACTTCTCCGGCAAGCCAGTTGCAGAGAACCATCCGGATTCAGAATTTTGCAGCCCAGCATGCCGATTTTTGGCCGGTCTCTAAAAAAATCAAGCATTTTCGAGAACGTGTTTTCCTGAACAAGAGTATCCGGATTCAATAATGCTATAAACTTGCCGCGAGCAATCTGCAGTCCCTGATTGGAGGCTTTTGCGAATCCAACATTCCTGGAATTTAATGTTAACCGCAGATCCGGAAATTCTTGTCGAAGCAGTTCTGCGCTGCCATCGGCAGATGAATTATCAATAACTAAAATTTCAGCAGAGATTCCTTTAAGCGCCTTTTGCACAGAAATCAGGCACTGTTCAAGGAATTCTTTAACATTGTAATTGACGATGATTAGGGAGAGGTCGATTTCAGCTCGTCTCTCAGAAGTTCGCTGGGGTGATTTTGTTTTTACCACTTTACTCATAATTTTAAAGCTACTTACAAACTAAAGTTTTGACACCGTCTTGAAACATCGATCAGTTTATTTTTCCCACCAGGCTCAAAAACCTGAGTTTCCAAACTACCCAGGCGGCTTCACGCATAATTTTTCGAGTCATCTTTGAGTTCCCTTTTACACGGTCTGTAAACACGATTGGCAGCTCAAGTATGCGAAAGTTTTTTTTCCAGACTTTGAAAGTCATCTCGATTTGAAATGAGTATCCATCGCTGTGGATTTCATCTAAATCAATGCTTTCCAGGACTGCTCTCCTGAAACATCGGTAGCCTCCCGTGCAGTCATAGACCGGTAACCCGGTTATAATGCGGGTATACCAGTTCGCGCCCAAACTCAGCAAAAGGCGAGAAAGCGGCCAGTTCACCACATTCACACCTGCAATATAACGTGAGCCGATTATTAAATCATACGACTCTGCCTTCTCCAAAAACTTCGGAATCTCGTCGGGATCGTGAGAAAAGTCGGCATCGATCTCAAAAACATAATCAAACTTCTCTTTGATTGCATATTTAAAACCGGCCACGTAGGCTGTACCAAGGCCAAGTTTCCCCTCTCTTTGAATCAATCGAATCCGTGAATCTTTCGCGGAAATTTTTGCCACAATTTTTCCGGTTTCATCCGGAGAATTGTCATCAACAACCAGTATCGCAAGATCCGGAACGTTTAAATTGATAACTTTAGAAATAATACCTTTAATATTATCAGCTTCGTTATAAGTTGGAATAATGATTAACGTTTTTTTCATCAAAATCCGAAGGTTAGGAAGCAAGCAATTTTGAGTTGTCTAATTGCTGGCGGAGGGTTTGAAGGCCTTTTTCGACATCGCTCAACTGGAAACCGATTTCCTTGAGGGTTTTGTTTAAATCGAAGCTTGAATTTAACGGGCGGGGCGCCTTTTGATTTAAATCTTTAGTTTTAATTGAATGAATAAGAGCGGAATTCAAATCGAAGACTTCGGCGATTTTCTGAGCAAGTTCAAAGCGACTCATGCATTCAGACCCAGCGATGTTGTAGATTCCTGTTTTTTTTAGGTCAACAATTTTCAGAATTGCCTTTGCTAAGTCATCCACAAGGGTCGGATGCCCAAATTGATCGTCGACAATCTTAATACTTTCGCCGTTTGTCAGTTTTTCAATGATCCAGGTAACAAAATTATGATTCAAATCTATACCCATTCCAAAAAGAACCATGGTCCGGACGATTGCGCAGTCAATGCCGCTGCTGATCAGCGCATTCTCGGCCGCCAGTTTTGTACGGCCGTAGTATCCAAGCGGTTTCGGCCTGGATTCCTCGTCATAATTCCCTTCAACTCCATCAAACACATAATCTGTTGAAATATGAACGACATGAATGCCGAACCTTTTTGCCGCCTTTGCCAAATTCTCAACACCGACAACATTTATTTTCCAGCAATCCTCTTTTTCATCTTCACAGCCATCAACATCGGTATAAGCAGCTGAGTTTACAATAAAGTGTGGTTCGAACGTTCGCACTAATTCAAGTATTTGTTCCCGATTTGTAATATCGCAAACGGTGTAATTAAATTTATCGAATTCCAAACTTGGTTTGTTCTTTCTGCCAATTCCATGAACCTCAAAGTCATCTAAAAAAGTTTCAACAATCTTTTGTCCCAGCAATCCGTTTGCACCGATGACCAACACTTTCTGTTTAAATAACTTTAGATTTCCCATTTGTCTCAGAAATTAGCTTCTTTGATTAGTGTTTGAATTTCATTAATCCGCGAACTCCCAACAAATGTGCAGTTCAACGCAGCTACTTGATTGGCAAATTCAGTTGCCTTTACTTCATCTCGAGTAGAAAAATATTTCATTAAATATGCGGCGGCAAACCCGTCGCCACAACCAATTGCATCGACAGCATTTGTCAACGAAATTGCCTTAAACTTTTTATGTTTCATTTGTTCTCCTTCAAAGTAGAACAAATAAGAGCCCTTGTCCCCAAGCGTAATATGGCAAACGGATGGGTTCAATTGCAACACCTCTTTACCAAATTCAACGAGGATTTCTACAGGCTGATCGGTTGAATACCCGGCAAGGGTCCGAGCCTCCATTTCGTTTAATTGTAAAACGTCTACTAATTCAATCCAATCCTGCCAGTCAACGGGAGGCCGGTAAAACCTTTTTCCGTTGCCATTTATTCCCAAAGCGCGGGAATGGAAATCAAGGTAAATCAAGGCATTTGTTGATTGGCAAAATTTTCGCAACGCATTTAAACCGACATCCGTTCCGGTTATTAAATTAAAGATAACCGCATCAACCTCTTGTAATATTGCCAATTCTGAAAATCCCAAAGGCGGCATTGGTTTTGAAATAAATTCATCCCGCTCATGTTGACTGGTGTAGGTCAAGGTGACTTGGGTATTTTTTTCTGCGAGCCGTTTAAGGCCATCTAAACGCAGATTTTTATAATCTGACAGACCGTTAATGACCACATCATAAAAGTCCTCCCCCAAATTTGCAATCGGATAGATCGCAGCCGTGGGGTGCAATAAATTCGCCAAATATAAAACTGAAAAATAAATCCCGCCGATACTTTCGGCCTTTTCGCCCTGCCAGGGTAAAATTATGTCTCGATTAAATGTGCCGACGACGCCAATTTTCATGAGATATCTTTATGATTTAAGTATCTGGTTAGCGCTTCGGCACGCGAACGTGATTGAATATAATATCAAGGTCAGGTGCAAGGCCAAAATCTAAGACAGTGGCCTGAACTTGAGCTTCAAGGGAAATAAGACCGATATAAGCCGCCTTTAGCGTAAAAAGTCCGGGCGATACACTTGAAATTCTGTACATTCCGGAATAATCAGTCGCCGCCCCTGACCTGGTGCCCAAAAGGATAACATTTGCACCAGGTAAAAAGGTGTTTCGATTCCGCAATGAAAACCCGGCCGGTGATTTCACCAAACCCGTTTAAACGCGCCCGTTGAGTTCCAACCAAATTAGCGCCGCCCTTAGGCTGTGTGGTTGCAAATGATAACGTTATAAAAATCATTAAACTGAAGAGTAAAACACCTGTTTCTTTCATAGCCAAACTTCAACTTTTAATCAAATAACTCCAAGGATTTAAAGCTTGCATCCCTGCTTTTTAAATTCAGCCAACTTTTCTTTGAGAGCCGGCTCGCTGAGCGCCAGAATCTGGGCACACAAAATCGCTGCGTTGCCGGCGCCGGCCGTACCAATGGCCACGGTTGCAACCGGCACTCCCTTTGGCATTTGTACAACTGAGTATAGCGCATCAACGCCGTTTAGATGGGAACCCGGCATTGGCACACCAATGACCGGCAGCTTAGTATGCGCTGCAATAACACCGGGCAGATGGGCGGCCATTCCTGCAATGCCAATGATAATCTTAAATCCATTTTCTTCAGCAGTATCCGCGAATTCTGCGGTTTCTTTGGGATTTCGGTGCGCCGAGAGTATGTGTGTTTCAAACGGAATATTAAAATAGTCCAAATATTTTTTGCATTCCTCGGCAGCGCTATTGTCGGATTTACTTCCCATTAAAATCGCCACCTGCGGTTGTCTGCCTGAAGCCACTTTAGTTTACCTCCTTCTCAGTTTCTTTTCTCACTTCATCCGCTGTTTTAAACGTATTTGCGATGATATCCAATTGGCGGAGGAAGGGCTCTTTGTTTCCCCTCGGGAACCAAACCGCAACGTCAATCATGTAAATTCTGCCGGACTGATCATCATAAAAAGTGTAATTTCGAAATGGGCCGCCGGCGACTTTCTCGTCGTTACCCCAGAGGCCTTCCAGCTTGAGTGCCGATCTATTCAAAAAATCCACTTCTTCAGACACCGTGTGCTCCCGATCGATCAAATCGTTTTCATAAAACTTTCTGGTTAACTTATCACGAGTATTCAATGCCCATTTTTCACTTATTATATCCGGATCACCGTCTTCAATCCAATGCACGAACAACCAACGTTCTCTGCCAGGCAAACTCCTGCGTATCATCACAAAACGATCTTGTAGTCGCTCAATGTTTATGATGTAATCGTGCTGAATTCGCACCATCCAGCCATAATTCTCCAACAACTCCTCAGATATCTCTGTTTGCTCTAACTGACTAAACATTTTTGCGCCGGTTTCGGCAAGAACCTTTTTCTCGAAAAGCTGATACAAGTAATCCTTATTGTCCTGTAATTTCTCCCGCATCTCTGCAAAGCTGGTACTGGCAAGAACTACCAGCAATTGATTTTTTGCCCAAGGATTCTCTTTTGGAAACACAAATGCAGAACCATCGGCGACTTTAGCTTTAACCTCAGCGGACAGCATGTTCGAGACTTTCTTATTAATTTCACCTTCCGCATTCAAAATTCCAACTATAGCAAGATTTCTTTTTGTGGCAAACTGGCTAAATTTTTCGGGGGGAATCCAGTGTACTTCAAATAATTTTTCGGGTTGAGGGGTTTTGATCACTCTTTCAAAAACATCTTTTATCGATGACTCCAGGGCTTGCCAATTATCCGGATCGGACACGACAAAAAGTTGATTATCTTCCCCAGAGGCAGGAGGTTTCCCAAAACACCCAAAAAGTAAAATAACGAGGAGGAGCACCAAATAGAATTGTGCGTACTTAACTAAAGTCATGATAATTCTTCCTGTTTTTGTACAAAATATAAGATTGAAGAGCCCAAGCGTTTTTTTTGCCTGCCCAGGCGTAACGATTCAAAAATTGAAATATTCGCAGTTGAAAACCCGCGGAGAAAATACAAGGGGGAAAGCAGCTTTCCAAAAGCGTTATTTTTTAGAATAATTCGTTCGCTCATTAGACAATTAAAAAATGCATCCATGGGCAACTGGTAAAATTTTTTAATTACCAAGCCGGCCGTTTTGCAAAAAGCCCTCATCGTTTCAGGAGTGAAATGGAAAAGATGTCTCGGCGCATCCAGGGCGATCCAATTTTTTTTATAAAATCGAGCATCAAAACTTGAAATATTCGGGACCGCGATCAAGATAAATCCATCATCCTTTAAAAGATTCCGCATTTTTTTCAAGCTTTCTTTCGGCTCATAAAGATGCTCTAAAACATGCCACAATGTAATCACATCAAAACTTTTATCAGGAAAATAACAATCTTGCAGTTCCTGCGTCCTGACACTCAGGTTATACTCGGTTCTCGCAAACTCAGCGGCTTTTTTCTCCATCTCCAACCCTTCTACCCGCCAGCCATGTTGCTGCATTTCATGTAAAAATTCTCCGGTGCCGCACCCCATATCCAAAATGCTGCCGCTAGATTTTAACTTGGAAATTTTGCGACGCTTACCAGCTAAAGTGAAACTTCTAACCGTCAGGTAAATTCTATCCCAGAAAGTTAAACCCGATTGTGTAGATAAAAACGGTTGGTAATCCTCACTTTCATAAAACGCTGAAATCGATTCGGGAGTTGGTCTGGGATTTAAGAATGTAAACTTACACCCGGCGCAGGTTACGATTTCGAATTTGAATTCTCCCTTTAAGTTAAACCGATCCCGAGTCTTGAGAAACAATTCACTTTTCTCAGCGCCGCAAAGCGGACAATTTATCTTTTCTAATTCTAAACTCAACCGTTATTTAAGTTTCAAGTCTTTGGCTTTGCTAATACCCCGAACAAAATATTCAAAAGCAATGCTGCCACGGTACATCTTCTTAAAGATGTCGGAATCCGGCACTTTTCGAAGCCGATGAACTTGCTTGCGTTTTTTGATAATGCCAAAAAAATTGATGAAAACATAAATCAGAGCGAGAATTCCGCCCTTAAGCCGGGCAAAGTCTAACTTTAGAAGAGCATAAACTAACGTCAGAAACTCAAGACTGACTCGCACCGGAATAATCCAAAGCAAATTCTTCAGCTCATAATTCTTCAAAATCATGACCAGACTGTTACGATGATTCAAGTAAATTTTTTCAGGGGAATCCGGCTTAAGCGTCGAACCTGCGTTGTGATACACAATAGCCTCTGGCACCGCCACAACCCGGTAACCGGCAAGGTGCATGCGCCAATTCAGATCAATTTCCTCCATGTGGGCGAAAAAATCTTCATCGAAAGTACCTGCCTCATCAAGCACGGATTTCCGAATCAAAGTTGCGGTTCCGGATGCCCAAAAAATATTACCGCCGGCATCGTACTGTTTTTCATCTTTTTCTAAAGTGAAAAAAAGTCTCCCCATTGCAAACGGATAGCCTAAAACATCGATCAGGCCGCCGGCAGCCCCGGCATAATCAAACATTTCCCGATCCGTCTGCGAAAGAATTTTCGGCTGGCAAGCGGCGATCTTTTCATCTTTCTCACAAGCCTCGACAAGTATCGAAAGCCACTTGCGTCCAAAAACTGTGTCGTTATTTAGAAAAAGAACATATTTGCCAGAAGCGTTTGCCAGACCCGAATTGCATCCGCCCGCATACCCCAGGTTTTTTTCATTATTGACCACTCGGGCCCCGGGGGAAAAGTGATGAATATCATCAACGCTACCGTCGGTCGAAGCGTTATTTACAATAATTACTTCTTTATTTTGATACTCCGTTTTTTTTAACGCTTCTAAACAGTTACGAAGAATTTCCCTCCCATTAAAATGAGGTATAATTACAGAAACCAGCGGTTTCTCAGTCATAGAAAAAGCTTCAAAGCAATTTAAGGGTTCTTATTCGAATCTTTTACAGAACTGGAATCGCTGCTGCCATTCGAAATATTCAAACTGTCATTTGCACTGGTAAAAGCCTGCAATTCTGTTAGTTCCTTTTTCATAGTAAAGTCATCCGGGTGATCTTTCATCCATTCCTGTAAAGTTTGAATCGCGTCATCAAAGCGCCTGGCCCGGGTATAATGGCTCGCCAGCCAGAGATAGATTTCTTTCGTCTCCGGGTTTTCATCCATCAACGAAACCGCAAGTGATTCCGCCTTGGCATTGTTTTTCAAAATCTGGGCATAAAATTCAGCTATGTAAAGTTGGTCAACCGTTCCCATGTTGTAAATTTCTGATATTTTATCAAGGCGCTTTATCAGACCATCGCGGCTGCCGAAATCCGAATACATCTGGCCAAAATTTAGCGAGAGACGGAAGTCCCTTAGCGGAATGACTTCTTCAGGCATAACTTCATCCATCTTTTGCAAAACGGCTAAAGCCTTTTCTTTGTTACTTTGAGTCAGACCTTGAGTCCGGTAATAATTGGTGAGGCGCAAAAACGCAGAGCGGTAATTTTGCAGGAGCCCAAGAATATTGTTATTATAATAAACTTCGGGATTGTCTAAGTTTCGATATTTAAAATTCTCGAATAAATTGGCCTTGAGCTTCACTGGCGAAATAAAATCATTGCGGGGACCTCCATAAGGCATAACCTGAAAAGCCAGTCCATCCATGCGCAAATAGTTTTTCGAACCTTCGACATTCCGCCGATTATCCAGGTTGAGCATATTGGTCGGTGAAACTGTTACTGCAAAATAAACCGGCTTCTTAAATTTATTGGTAGCGAGAATATGAATAATCATGCGATCCTGCACCAAGAGAACCGGGTGGCCCTGGATAATTTTGGTATGCGCAAGTTCAAACTCGATAGCCGGGTTTTGAGGAACGTCCTCAATCGAGATAGAGGCGTTGTCTTCGCCTTTTTCGAATTCTTTAATTAATTTGTCGCGCGGCACCTCGACTCGCGCCATCTTTGGCTCAGACCATAAGGCCGGTCCCAGCTGATCGATTTGAGCATCGGTAAAAGTAATCGGTACTTTAGGTTCTTCATCACGAAGTTGTTTAATATACCAGGGGGTGTTTAACAGGCTTAAATTGACCACACGAACATCATCGCGAATTCCTTCAACATATTGCAAATACCACAATGGGAAGGTATCGTTATCCCCGTTGGTAAAAAGAATAGCATTGGGTCCGCAGGACTGTAGAATATTGTAAGAATAGTCAAAGGCAACGTAATTCCCGCTTCGGTCATGTGAGTGGGCGTTATGTTGATAGAGGTTCGACGGTACAGCCACAATTAACAGGAGAATAGTCAGCCCAATGCCCACTTTTCTCAAAGAAGAATTTTGTCTAAATGCATTTTGCACCAATTCCAGAATGGCGCTTGCTCCCATGCCGATCCAAATTGAGAAAGCGAAAAACGAGCCGACATAAGCATAATCTCGTTCCCGCGGCTGCGGGTCGTCCTGATTTAAGTAAATGGTGATCGCTATCCCGGTCATAATGAACAAAGTCAGAATCGAGGACGCACGCTTCCAATCCCGGTTAAAGTGAAAAAACATTCCAACTAATCCGATAATAAATGGCAGTCCCATTAAGCCGTGAAGTGACAGGGTCTCAACAATATAATTATCACGTCCAAGGGTCATCCCCTGTCCGATGAATTGCCAGCCAAAGTAACGAACATACATTTTTTTGATTTGATACTCCCACATTGGCGATCTTCGATCCGTCAAAGGAATGTCACCGTATTGTTCACGGTTTAGATAACTTACGAATTTTTGGGGGGTATTCGGATGGTTTTCGTTGATCGCCGGCCGCATGTCGGAACGGATGTAAAGAGCAGTATAAGTAGAATAGCCAACAGAGACAAGTAGGATGCTCATTAAACCCAGACTTAATAATCGCTTTTGATTTTTGACGGCATAAACAATGGCAAAAAAGACACCCAGCGTAACCAATCCAATCGTCAGAAAGGAGAACTTATTCAGCAGCCACGGAATTCCTTGGACAAGACCCGGATAAATGGCTGCAAAAGCAGCGATAGCGCCCGCCGCCCAAAGTGAGAATGTTTTTATATTTAACGCCGCTTTTTTAAAATACACAATCAAAAACAAGGTGGGGATGGCTAAAATATTGAGCAAATGTACGCCAGTTGCCAAGCCGATTAAATAAGCGATAAACACTAAAATTTTGTCATTCACCGGGTTTTCGGCTTTCTCCAACCAGACCAATATCAGCCAGACAACAATGGCTGTAAAAAATATAGAAACCGCATAAACTTCAGCTTCGACCGCGTTAAACCATTGCGAATCGGTGAAGGCAAAACCTAAGGCCCCAATGACTCCGGCGGTATAAATATTGATTTTCTGATCAATTGTTTCGGGGATGCCTTTAAATTCTCGAATCAAGCGCACGATGATCAAATAAGCAAACATCACCGATAAAGCACTCAACAAAACCGAAATCATATTTACTCGCAAACCGATGTCTGAAATCAGCCAATCCGGAATCATGGTGAAGACTCGGCCAACCAATACATGAAGCGGCGCTCCGGGTGGGTGTGGGACGCCGAGTATATATGAGCTGGTAATAAATTCGCCGCAGTCCCAATAGGAGGTTGTCGGGGCAACGGTTTTCCCATAAACGATCAATGAAATGACAAATACAGCGAATCCGATTATTTTATTAAGTTTCTGATGTTCCATTTAGGTAAGTCCCTCCAAAATCCTGGTTGTATTAGTGATGTTTAATATTGTAATGGATGCTGGCGCTGGTTTCGTGATACCTATTGCTGGTTGCCTGGAAATAAAAAAGAGCATCAAGCATCCAGCATCCAGCATCAAGCATCCAGCATCAAGTTCACCCCACCCGGGACAACTCCATCTTATCCCGATAATTCTTAAAAAATTGTACTCGATTCGGCATATTTTCAGTGTTAAGAATTTGTTTGTTTCTTCGAGCAAGGTCAAACGCCTCGTCGCGGGCTTTTAACAACAGCTCGGTGTCTTTAACAATATCCGCAATCCGCAGTTCCGGCAAGCCGTGTTGTCGGGTGCCAAAAAACTCGCCTGGACCACGAATTTGCAAATCGACTTCGGCTATTTTGAAGCCATCGTTGGTTTCTGCTAAAGTGCTTAACCGCGTTTTAGCCTCCCTGGAAATCGGGTAGGTGGCGATTAAAAAACAATAAGATTCTTTTTCTCCACGGCCGACACGTCCGCGTAATTGATGCATTTGTGGTAAACCGAAACGCTCGGCATTTTCGACGACCATGATGGTCGCGTTTGGAACATCCACCCCAACTTCAATTACCGTTGTGCTAACTAAAATCTGAATCTCACCGGCCTTAAACTGCGACATGACCTCTTCTTTGTCAGCGCTTTTCATCCGGCCGTGCAACAGACCCACTGAAAAATTCGAGAAAATCCCTTCTTTCAGATTTTCATAGTTTTCAATCGCTGCTTTTAAATCAATTTTCTCAGATTCTTCAATGAGTGGAAAAACAATATAAACCTGAGCGCCTGCTTCAACTTTCTCTTTCACAAATTTGTAAATTTCGCTGCGTTTTTTGTCGCTACGCCAGTGAGTCTTGATCGGCTTCCGTCCTGGCGGCAGTTCGTCGATGATTGAAAAATCGAGGTCCCCGTAAAGCGTTAACGACAGCGTTCTGGGGATGGGAGTTGCTGTCATAACCAAAACATCCGGGGTCAAGCCTTTTTCGATCAGAGTGGCGCGCTGCATAACGCCAAAACGGTGCTGTTCATCGACCACGACCAGGCCAAGCTGCTTGAATTCGACACCCTCCTGAATCAAAGCATGGGTCCCGACCACGATTTCGGCTTCTCCCTCCTTAATACACCTCAAAACTTCCTGACGTTCACTTTTTCTTTGCGCGCCAACCAAAAGAACGACCTTTATCCCCAACTCTTCAAGAAACTTGTGAATGGTCAGGTAGTGCTGCTCGGCCAGGATTTCTGTTGGCGCCATCAGCGCACCTTGATAGCCATTCTCAACAGACATCATCATGCAAATCAACGCAACGATAGTTTTCCCGGAGCCCACATCTCCCTGCAAAAGCCGGTTCATCGGCGAGTCCTTTTTCATGTCGTCGCGAATTTCCCGAATGACCTTCTTCTGTGCGGCTGTGAGTTCAAACGGCAGCGACTTTATCAGCTTTTTAGTGCGGTCGCCCACTTTAAGAAATTCAATACCTTTTCGTTTAATTGCAACACTTTTTTTCCGATAAGCCAGTATTAGTTCGAGATAAAAGAGTTCGTCGAATTTCAACCTTTTGCGTGCGGCTCTCAAGAGGTCTTTATCTTTCGGGAAATGCACGTTTTCAATTGCCTGCCGCAAATCAATCAATTCTTGCCTTCTCAGAATCTCCCTGGGTAGTGACTCGCAAAGTTCCTGCGCGTAATTTTTTAAAGCGGCTTTAATCACTCGGCGGAATCCACGGCTGTCCATTCCAACTTTCCCGAGAACCTCAGTCGAAGGGTATAACGGAATAATTCTTCCGGTATTTAAAAAATCACTGTCGCCTTCGTCACTTAGTTTGTCGAATTCAGGGTGTACCATTTGGTAGTCGCCAAAGTACCCGACTTTCCCGCTGAATGCAATGGTCTCGCCCTTTTCAAAGACTTTATTCCAATACTCAGCCCGGTGAAACCAAACACCGCTTAAAAAACCGGTGCCGTCGAAAAGCACCAAAACGAAACGCTTCCGCCGTCCCTGTTTAATGCCGCAAGATTGCACTTTGCCGACCACAGTGGCGGTCATGCTCTCTTTTAAATCTTTAATCTTGTTGATGTGACTGCGATCTAAATAGCGGCGGGGAAAATAATAAAGCAGGTCATGAATCGACTCCACCCCTGCTTCTTGCAGACGTTCTGCACGCTTTTCTCCTATTCCTTTTAAAAACTTTACTGACGTGTTAAGATTTTTGGAGTCAGTTCCAACCACATCTTTTAAATTGATTATTTATTATTGAAGTTAATTGAAAAATCTTGATCATGCACTCGTTTGAAAGATAGCCGTTATAAGCCTGACGGCTCCCGATTACATTTAAGTTTCTTTTGGAATTAGTTCTAGGATAGAAAAAGTTTAGGCTATCCGTAATATTCAATTATTTATTATAGCGCACAACATACTCAACAACGACTTCTGCATCTCTGGCAATCTCAATACTAAATTCGATTGTTGCAGCATCTTTCTTTTTGTACGCGCGAGTATTTTGCAGAATTTCCCAGCCAAAACGGAGATGCTCGATTACTGTCACTCGCACAGTTTTGTCTTTGTGATTTCTCAGCTTGATTTGCCAGCTTTCTTGCCAGGAAGTTTTGCCCACGGATTTACGATCTTTCTGAGTCCGCTCGCCGACGATATCAAAAGCGTTGCCAACATAAACCCGGACTTTTTCATCCTTGGGTGTGTGGTCGATAAAATCTTCACCGATAAAAATGAGCGATTTATCATCATCGCGTTTATAAACCCGCACTTTCCCTTTTGGCAGCGGCATGCCAAGACCAGATGCTTTTTTATTTTCAAACTCTAAATTCACCCGGACTTTTTTTCGATCGCGAGCGCCATCGTAAGAGTAGGTTTTATTCACTTTGGTTTCAGCGGGAGAAAATAAGGAAATTTGCTTAATCTGATTATTGGCGACCGTCGCTGGCCGCTGCAAGGTATAAATATGATATTCAAAAAATGCCTTTTCTGCGAATTGAGGCGCGCTCGACACCATCATCTCAGTTTGCACCCGACCTCTTCTGAAAGGTCTAACATCCTGAGCTCGATGTACATCGCCGGCCACCAGTTTGAGTTTGGCGTTCTCGTAAGTCGCGCCCGATTTGTTATCAAGAGAAACCCAACCGCTGAGTTCTAAAACAGTATCGTCTTTGTTCACAACCCCGACGTACTCAGCATGCCATTGAATTCCGTTGGTTAAATACCCAACCTCAGTTTTGTGTTTTCCTGCTTGTTGACAATCGATCGACCAAACCAAAGTCGGGCGTGTGATCAAGCCATCCGGCAGTTTCGGGAACGCCATATTTTCGACCGCTTCCCGCCTGACTATTTTGATGCCGCCGTCGGATTCCCGCAAAATAATATCTTTTCCTGAAGCATTTAACAGAGTGCCGGAATAAGCCGTACCTTCTTTGGTCTCAAGTCTAATTTCCTGTTCGATATACTTTTGCAAAATCTTGCTAGTGTTGACCAGATCGTACTCATAATTCTGCTCTAAGATTACGACTTTGTCAGGAGCCGTCAGGGATGCGAAATAAACGGAAGTCGGGTCGATTTGAGCGGCAACATCTTGAAACTTGATTTCGGAAATGCCCTTGGTCAGTTGCAAAGTTCGGACATCTCTGACCAGAGCTAAATTGTTGTTGTAAATCGTAAGGCCGATTTCTTTGTCCTGCGCCAGGATGTTGGCGGCGCAGATTAAAAACAAAATGATTGAATATAAAATTTTGCGAATTCTATTTTTCATTTTTATTTACTATTCTATGATAAATATTCTGCCATAAAGACATTAAAAGACAAAAGATAAAATGGACACAGAGCAGCACAAAAAATCACAGAAAATTGATTTTATTTTTACTATTCTTTTACTGACTTTGCCCCTAACCTTTTTTAGCTTGAATAATTCATGAACCACAGAGACACAAAAGCACCAGGGTTTGATTATATTGGAGCTATTGAACATATATCAGCGTAATCAATTCGATTTCAAAAACTTTGTTTTAAACACACTCTCGTTATAAATCTTTTATTCTCTCTGTCCCTTCGGCTACGATCAGGACAGGCTTAGTGCCGC
>SMXC01000198.1 GCA_004356825.1 Caldithrix sp. | reverse complement strand
GTATGCCGCCAGTTCTCCGGCCTGACAACGCTGTACCAGCTCGCGTTCATTTTCAAGCTCCTCTACCAGTTCCTCTTTTCTCCGCTTTTTTAGTGCACTCATCAAATTAGACCTGAGTCGGGTTTAAAAGGTTTAGTTGGGTTGTGGAAATTTACCCAAATCAAAGACTGTGTTCAATAATTTCTTCTTGGTTCAGGTTAGAATCTGGGCTTGACTTTTGACTAAAGCATAATTAACTTTCATTAAGTGTAATTCTTTTGACAATATATGGAAAAAATTCGGTTAACAAAGCATGCTTTAGAACAATGTCAGGAACGTGGAACTAATGAAGATGAGGTACGTGAATCAATATTGCAAGGAAGCCGGCAAGAGGGCAAAAAAGGAAAGTTTTTATATCGACTAAATTTCCAATATGATTCTGAATGGCAAGGTACTTATTATCGCATTAAACAGGTTGCGCCGGTAGTTGCCGAAGAGAAGTCAGAAATTGTAGTAATCACAGTATACACATTTTTTTTCTAAAGGAATAACCATGAAGATTAGCTATGACGAAGAAACTGATGCCCTTTATATTCGTTTGGTTGAAGGCCAGCATCAGTGCCGGACATTGCGTCTAAGTGACGAAGTTGCTCTTAATATCGGCGAGGGAGAGTTATTGGTTGGTATTGAGATTTTAGATGCAAAGGATATTTTGGGAAATGGGAAACTACCCCACGTTTTACTTGAGAATGTACCGTATTCTGAGGTTAAGTAAATTAAATTCGCCACCGACTCGGAGGGCAGGAATGCCTGTTTTTAAGAGGATTATTTTTTCTCTTTCGGTCTTATCTCTTCTTTTAACTTTCCTTGATGCCGCCTCACAAACCCAAGATTCAACAAAAACGCCATTACCGCAATCCACGCAATCGAGCACCGAAAAGTCAGTTGATCCCGAAATAGCAAAGCAAGATTCATTACAGAAAAAATCGTGGTTGGAAAGAAATCCGGCTTTGGTTGGTTTAATTGGCGCTTTTATTGGAGCTGCGGTTGCTCTTATTGGCGTCTTAATAAACAGACAAACCGGAAAGAAAACCTCAAAGCTCACCGAAGCTGAAAAACAGACACAAATCAGAGTCGAGAAGGAAGAAAAAGAAAAGATTGAGATTCAAGCTCGCGCTGCATTTATATGAATCCGGTTCCAGCCGGTTTGGTGCCAAACTCTGAAGACTGGGAATTTTTCCAGCTTTAAAGATTATGTGGGTTTAAGAACGGGGACATTACCGCAACCGGAAATCATTCTTTCACAGTTTTTGGACAAAGGGACTTATTGGCAATTTGTCAAGGATTATCAGGGATGACTCGAATATTCAAGGTTATACTCTGGAATGAATGGCTGATAGAACGCATAGCACCCGACCTTTTTAAAAAAGTCGGGTGCTAGTCTATCCTTGATTTTGACCGTCAATTGCCTTAATTTGTAAAAAAATCGCCAACCTATTTCTTTCAGCATATATTTAAATTACCATGCGCTACTCCGACTGGCTCGCTTTTGACGAAATTTCTGAACAGGTGCCGGCAGAACCGGGACTCTTCCAAACTAAGATTCGTGCCGGGTTGCTGGCCTATCCCCGGGGCAAGAGCGCCATGTTTTACTACGGCTATTCCGCAGATTTAAATTACGGCTTGCAGAAATTCCGCCAGGATATTCTGCCGGGTTTGAAAATGCAGGCTGAAACCCTCTTGGCCCGCTGGATGGCAGCCGAAGATTTTGAATTGCGATTTAAAAATCAGTTAGACTTATTTCGCTCAAATTTTGGCTCATTTCCTCTCGGCAATGAAATGCGCTTGCAAGAAACCGGCGAACAGGCCGATCCTGAAAATTAACTTCCGACTTGTCTGATTACGTACAACTCTATGAAGAGGCAAGGGTACCTTTTAATTCTGCTGGCGACATTGATTTTTGCGCTACTTCTGCGGGCAGCCTCAGGGTACGCTTTTCAAAATCCAGCCAAAGAGAGCAAAAACAAGAATGCGCAATCCGCTGAAGACGATCAAAAAAATATTCTGGAGCGAACGGTTAGAAGTGCCCTGGCGCCCCGCCAGGCTCAGGTTTTCGGCAGACCTTACACCTATTATTTCCTACCGATCGCTTTCTATCACTTCGATACCGGCCTGAACCTCGGTTTTAACACGCATTGGTTTTCGCCAAAAAGAGATGCATTTCTTTACCGGCTGCGCCTGCAGGTTATAGCTTCATTAAGAAATAATCACAAACATAATTTTGTTTTCGAATATCCGCAATTGGCAGATTCAAAGTTTGGCTTTATCCTGAGAGGGGAGTGGGAGCGAACTTTGCAGACGCGTTATTTTGGCCTTGGCAATAATAGTGTAAATGACCGGGAACTTACGGCCTCCGGCAATGAGAATTTTATTCATAAAGACTTTTATGTTTATACTCTGAAAAGACCACGCTTGAAACTTTTCCTGACCTACCAGATTTCTTCCGATATTGTTTTCGGCTTTGGCGCTGGATTTCAATCGGCTGACCCGCAACCGCGGGATAACCCGGGCGAGTCTTTTCTCGCCGTGGATCGCCCTTTTGGCTATCTCGGCGGCTCGGGAAAACATCTTGCTTTTAAAATGAATTGGGATACCCGAAGCAACCGGGTTTTCCCTCTTGGCGGATTTCATACCGAGCTTTCATTTGAGCCGAACTGGGCCGCGGTGAATGTAAAAAGCCAGACTCCGGACGGCCGGCAAAAACAATCGCAAAACGTTACTTTCTCACGCTACACTTTTTCTGATTCACGCTTCCTGCAAATTAAATCCAACCGGTTGATTCTTGCCAACCGAATTGCATTTGAAGCAATTTCCGGGGCGGCGCCGTATTATGAATTTGGTCAATTTTCCGGACAAAGGAACACCCGCGCCGTTGGTGGCAGTCAGTCTCTTCGCGGTTTTAACAGTCGGCGTTTCCAGGATAAAATTAAGCTGATTACACTGACCGAGCTGCGGTTTAATTACCGGCCCATCAATCTGATGTCCGAATCCTTCGGGGTGATTTTCATTGCATTTTTTGATAACGGCCGGGTCTGGCAAAAATGGTCGGATATTGCCTTCAATGATGTTCATTCTACATTTGGCTTCGGCATCTGGCTGAACTGGGATAATAACCTCATTATTCGTTTAGATGTCGGCCATTCAAAAGAAGAAACTCTCTTTCCGTTCCTGCGACTTAATACGGCATTTTGAACTGGATGCTGGATGCTGGATGCTGGATGCTGGATGCTGGATGCTGGATGCTGGTAAAAGTTTTCGGGTTTTCGGCAGCAGGCATCGTTCCTGCAAAAAAAGCTCTTGCTTTTAAGGGTGAACATTAGTATACTCTTGCATGGAGGGGAACTTATTTACACCATCTCTGCCGTTGATCAAAGGTCGCGCTGCCACGCACAATCCTGTCAATCGGTTTGAGCCTTTAGCGCTTGAAGCGGATCCGGATTGGTTGGAGCAGGAACCCGGGCGAGAAATAAAAACCCAATTTTTTCGAGATCAGACCCGGGATATTTTATCTAAAAATGACAGCCCGGACATCCCTTTTACTTACAGTATCAATCCCTACCGCGGCTGCGAACACGGCTGCATTTACTGCTATGCCCGTCCCACTCATGAGTACTTGGGTCTGTCGTCGGGAATTGATTTTGAGACCAAGATTATAGTCAAACCGGATGCGCCAAAATTACTTGAAAAGAGATTTAAATCCCGCAATTGGGTGCCGCAGGTAATCGCTTTTTCTGGGAATACCGATTGCTACCAACCCGTCGAAAAACAGCTGGAACTGACCCGAAAATGTCTGGAAGTGTTTTTGAAGTTTCGCAACCCGGTGGGAATTATTACCAAAAATGCGCTGATTCTGCGCGACCTCGATCTCTTGCAAGAGCTGGCAAAGTATGATCTGGTGGCGACTACTCTTTCAATAACGACACTTGACAATTCTTTATGCCGCAAAATGGAACCCCGAACGTCTGCACCGCTCAAACGCCTCGATGCATTAGAAAAACTGGTCGCAGCGGGAATCCCGGCAAGCGTTAATGTCGCTCCGGTAATTCCCGGGTTGACGGATCATGAAATGCCGGAAATTTTAAAGGAGGCAGCTAAACGCGGCGTCAAAGGCGCGGCTTATATTTTAATGAGACTGCCGCATGCGGTAAAAGAGCTTTTTCTAGCCTGGGCAGAAAAACACTTTCCCGACCGGGCTAATAAAATGCTGCATTTTGTGCAGGAAACACGTGCCGGTGCCTTAAACGACCCATGTTTTGGCAGCCGGATGCGGGGAGAAGGCGTGCGTGCAGACACGATCGAAAAATTATTTAAAGTGTGTTGTCAAAAGTACGGTTTTAATCGGCAGAGATTCAGCGGCCTCACCACTGAGCATTTCCGCCGGACTGAAATGAGCCAGGGCGAGTTATTTTAGAGAATTCCTGTTTTTGATAAAATATTCCGGCAACCCTGCCGGAGCAAGTTCCCGGACTTTGTCAGGCTAAGAACTAGCAGCAGTCGAGTACCCAGGACGCTATCCACAAGCCGGCAACACAGAAGGCGAGGGAGCAAACAACGGCAGCCAGGATAAATTCCATCACGGTAGCACGACACTTTCTGTAACTATATAAACAGAAGACGGCCAGGCCGAGTACAAGGATATTAATGACCCAGAACCCTGCCGGAATGCAGCCTGTCATATAGCATCCGACCAGAAACGCAGTCAGAAAAACAACTGAGAAAATGCCCAGCCACTCTTTTTTACCTTTGGGGCACGCCTTCTTGAACCAGAAAAAGATAGATACCGCTGTCAGCACCCCAAAGATAAAGATCGAGGGTACGCGCCAGCCGCTCTCTTCTGCTTGCTCCGAAAGATCTACCACCCATGAGACCAGGATGGTACAGAATGTCAAGGCCATGAAAAAAGCGACAATCAGTAGCAAATAAGTACAGGTTTCAGAAGGCCCGCCATTGGGTGAAGGCGGTGGTGGAGCATCGGGGGCGGTGATAGTAATTTGCGTGTTTTATTATCTTCACAATCTTCAGGCCCCACCGCTTTAACGTTTATGGTATATGTTTTTGAGCCGCTTGCAGGTAGGGGATAGGTATGAGATAGAGTCGGTTCGGTTGAGGTTGCCGAAAGGCCATCGCCGTAATCCCATTCGTATTTTTCAGGCAGGGTCTCACTGGTTACTTTCACTTTGAAGGTGTAAGTGCTGGTGTGGTCATCTTTTTTGGTTTCAATGCCTTCAAGGTTAATGACTTCAGGACATTCAACCTTTACCGGCAGTTCTTCCTTTTCTTTGAAGATTTTTAGTTCCTCTTCGCTCTTTGGATATTGAGCGCGTTCAGTTGAGGTTTACGATAAAGGTCCAGCCGTGGTGTTTACCCAGATGTAATTCTTTTTTACTCCAAAAGGATTCATCGAGACTTGGCTTTTCAGGATCCTCCAACGTCCAACCGGCGTTGTGCAGGTCGGTCGAACCGTCATTTGTTACGCCAAATTCCGAGTTAGCAATACCGAAAACTCCGGTGGTTTTTGGTTTATCCGGATAATGGTCCTGATAATAGTAGGCGCCGAGAATTTTAAAGAATTTACTTTTGTCACTTTCCGGTGCTGACTTAGGGCCAATCCATGCGTCTTCAAAATCCGCGGAGTCTAAACCCCGATCGCCATCCGATTTGTCCAGGTTTGAGCTGTAAATAACGCCGTACTTCGCATCTGCTCCCGGTTGGTAAATTCGGCCGGAACGAATGTCTCTTCGTTCCATGATCCCACTCTCTAAGATCGTTGTAATCGCCATAAATTCGCTCCTTATGTGAATTTCGGAAAAAATAACAACGCGCATGGATGTCCATCTCGTCAAAAATTCAACATTATTCAGCTAAAGTTGAAATAACATCCCATCTAACATTACCTTAAATTTTTTGAATTTATTTTTACCTTTACGCACTAACAAAAGCATTTC
>SMXC01000197.1 GCA_004356825.1 Caldithrix sp. | reverse complement strand
CCATAGGGCCGGAGATTCTGTTCGAATACAACGGTGTAAATTCCGCGGTCGGCAAGCCGTGAAGCTGCCTCAGAACCGGCGATGGCGCCGCCAATTATCGCAACGAAATGATTAGGAAGTACTTCCATAGCTTAAATTACAAATAATAAATTAAGCAGCAGTAGACACTTTCTTTGGCTTTTTCCTGAAAAGGGTTCTTTTATTATGATGCTTGATACTCACATAACTCCATCCTGTAGCCAGCATCAAGCATTTGATTTTTTTTGGATTTGGGTTCGATATTCACAGTTACATTTTAATGACGGCATCAGACTGCTGATACCGACTTTCAAATTCCGGCAGGCTTATCCCGAAAATTTCTTGAAAAGTGTTTTGAAATTCAGTTTCAGGTTTCTGACAATTAACATTCGATAGGAATTGTGCAAGTTTTTCGGGGCCGAATTGCTGATTGAGCCCGTAGACAAAAGCGTATGAAGAGAACCAGTCCGGGCTGGTAAAATTAGAAATGTCATCCTGCCGATAAAGGTTGAGAGCAGAGGTATATTTCTTTTTTTTGATTTCTCTCAGAGAATGCTCATAATAAGCTTCTGAAGTTGAGGGATTTTGAAAGTAACTCCCGTAAATACGGACTAAAGGTTCAAGGATGGATGGAGGCTCGGAATTGATGAAATAAAAGATCGCCAGCGCTGATTTTTCCAGATCAAAAAGCTGCGACGAAACAATCCCTCCCCGCAAATCCTGGAACGGAAAAACCGTACTGTGTTCGGCGGTTAAATCATAACGAAACGGAATCTTCTCCGGTATCTCGATGGCAAACAGTTTGGCAAGTGCTTTGAAATGAATTTCCAGAATTTCCAGAATTAATTCCGGCGGTGGCTGATCCCAACGATAATAGTAAATAAAATGTTCGGTTTCTTTTTGCAGCCAGTTACTTTGCCAGTCAATAATTGTTTTCAACTGCTTTCGAAAAGCCATGTCTTCATCGAATTTGATTAACAGCAGAGGCTGCAGCTCAACATCTAAATCGATAGTTGAGATTTTCAAATATTCGCGCCAATTGGCCAACAAAGTTGATTTGAGCAGAGTCGAATCTGCATTTTTTACTGCCTTACGCATGACTTGGGCAATTTTCAGCTCATCGGGATTTGAGGAATCATTTTTAATAGATGGGTGGGAAACTAACAGGGACAACAAAAGAATCGAAATAAAGGCTTTCATTGTGTGGGACTCAAATCATTTAAAGGTAAAAGCGAGCGGCGGTTAGCGTGATGGGAGTTCAGAATACCTTTTTGCGATGGTAAATTTAATTCAATATACAAAAGCTTTCTCCGAAATTCAACAATTTTACGCGATTTTTTAGAGCATTAGCTATCTAGTCTGGTTTTTTCGAAAAAAACGTTTATCAGTATTTGTTTTTTATGCAATTACCGATCCAAAACCTGGAAATAGTTATAAATTTTATAAGCCATTGTTTTTATAGATATTTATTCCAAAATTTTAATTTTTAAAAAATAGTAATCCTTGCATAAAACTGTTTCTTTTTAGTCCATGTTTCAAAATGATATATTCTAAATATAATAAAATTAATGAGTCACAACGGCTTGAAGAATGCAAGTTTCAAACTTGCGCTGTCAAAGTTTCGTTGACTTTGGGCTGTCGGATGTGTATATTTATTCAGTTTGGCACCGATTTTAAAATTGGAAAAAGATGACAGCGAAAAAGAATTGGAGTTTGAAATAGATTATCAACTTTCGCTAACCATACAACAACGTTCGAAATGATGTTTCGAAATCCAGAGAATTGGCACAAATGCTGGTTGGCAATGGACATCGAAAACCTTCTGAAATTATTAAACGAAAATGATCTCCGCCATCATTTTGGCCGCTGGTGAATCTACAAGGATGCGTGAACCGAAACCCCTTGTTCGGTTCCGCAAGCAGACCTTTCTCGAAACTATCCTCCAAAATTTCAAAAATGCCGGAATCGAGGATATTTTGATCGTCCTCGGCCATAAAGCAGATCAAATTACGAAAAAATTAAATCTGTCTCCTGACGACTTTACGGTAAACAAAAATTACCAATTTGGCCAATTCTCTTCAGTTCAGACCGGAGTGAAAAATTTGCAGCCCAACTGCACCGGTGTTTTTCTGGCCCTGGTGGATCAACCGCAGATTGGCTCAGATATAATCGCGAAGATTCGAAAGAATTTTGAGGACAATCCTGATAAAATTGTAATCCCCACGTTGAAGGGGAAGCGCGGACATCCGCCGCTGCTTCCTAAATGGCTTTTTCATGAAATCCTCACTGCGAACCCAACCCTGAAAACCTCTGCAATCATCCGCAACTATGCACACAAGGTTAGTGAAGTAGAGATTGATGATGACAGCATTCTTTGGAATATGAATACGAAGCAGGATTTGGAGAAGATTTTAAGTTCGTAGTCCAGCCTTTAGACTGGCATGAGCAAGCTAAAGCTTGAGCTGCGAACCAGAGTAATAACAAAATCTCTTTGCATTATTTTTCTAAAAACTGTATCTTATGGCCAGGATCCAGTAGAGGAGAATATTTTTGTCTGAATTAATGGTAAGTGTCTCCGGAGTTCGTGGAATTGTCGGTGAAGGGTTGACCCCGGAAGTGGTCACCCGTTTTGCACAGGCTTTCGGCGCTTATGTAAAAAAAGGCAAAGTCGTAATCGGCAGGGACTCCCGGGTCAGCGGCGAAATGTTCAAAAACGCAGTCTGCTCCGGGCTGATGGCTGTTGGCTGCGATATTTTGGATATTGGCGTTTGCCCGACTCCGACGACTCAACTGGCGGTCGAAACCCTGGAAGCGAACGGCGGACTTATGATTACCGCCAGCCACAATCCAATCATGTGGAACGGGTTGAAACTCATCGGCCCGGACGGTTTATTTCTGGATGCGGAGCAGGGTCAGGAGGTTATAAAAATTGCAGAAAGTAAGTCGTTCTCCTTTGCAGCGTGGGATAAAATTGGCGTTGCCTTGAAATATTCAAAAGCGATTGAAGAACATATTCAAGCCATCTTAAATTTAGAATATATTGATTTGGCCAAAATTAAAGACCGAGGATTTAAGGTGGTTTTGGACTGTGTTTGCGGCGCCGGTGCCAACATGGTTCCTCAACTCCTAGATGAGCTGGGCTGTGAAGTTGTGCTTTTGAATTGCGAACCCAGCGGGTTGTTCCCCAGAAATCCTGAGCCGGTGCCGGAGAATCTGACCGAACTTTGTGAAGCTGTAAAAAAAGAAGCTGCTGACATCGGTATTGCAGTCGACCCGGACTCAGACCGGCTCGCCCTGGTTTCAGAAAAAGGTGAGCCTCTCGGAGAAGAAAAGACGCTCGCCCTGGCGGTCAAGTTTATACTCAGTAAAAAATCCGGCTCAGTGGTTATCAATGCGTCGACTTCGCGGGTAACTGAAGATATCGCAGAGCAGTACGGCTCATCGGTTGTGAGAACCAAAGTCGGCGAAATTCACGTCGCCAAGAAAATGCGCGAGATTGGCGCGGTGATTGGCGGTGAAGGCAATGGAGGGGTAATTCTGCCGGATATTCATTTAGGCCGGGATGCACCGGTGGGCATCGCGCTTATTTTACAGCAGTTGGCGGAATTCGGCGGAACCATCAGCGAGCTGAACGATACTTTACCGAAATACGTCATCACCAAAGACAAAGTTGAATTGCAGGATTTGGACCCGAAAGCCGCTTTGGAAAAAATTCAGCAAGCTTACGCAAACGAGAAACTCGATTTCACCGACGGCGTGAAGATCGTCCGGGACAAGTCCTGGGTTCATATCCGACCGTCGAATACGGAACCGATTATCCGGGTGATTGCAGAGGCGCCGACGAAAGAGGAGTCGGAGCAGCTTTGTGCAGAAGTTAAGAAGCAGGCCGTAAATTAATTTGGGTCAAAAAAATGGCTTGAATCATCAGTCTTAGACGAAGAGAAATTTCGGAAACAGCCTAATTTGGGGAACAAATAAATGACAATCTGCCGAATCATCGGAAACATCGTCTCGACGCACAAAAACGCACATTTGCAAGGACACAAGCTACTTCTCGTGCAGCCGGTCGAGTTGGACCAGAAAACACCCAAAGGCGATTCCATGATCGCCATCGACAGTGTGAATGCCGGAAAAGATGATCTGGTTTTGGTTAATAAAGAAGGAAGTTCTGCGCGGCTTATACTGGCTGATGATGAAAACCCGGTGCAGGCTGTTATCGTCGGTGTCATTGACGGAATGGATATACCCGACCAGGATTAACATATGGATGTAGATAAACTAATCGACAAAGTCGTAGATGAAAGGGTGAAAAAGGATTGTACACCGGTTCCCGGTCTTAAAACTCCTAAGTGCAACTGGTGCTGGGTCTGCCCGGAATGCCGCACCCAGGTCGTTGAAGAAATCGTCGAAAACGGCGCCGCCCGGGTGGCTGCCGGACCAAATTTAGGACCGATTAAGAGCGAACTTGCAAAACAAATCGACCACACGCTTTTAAAACCGGATGCGACCCAAGACCAAATCGAAAAACTTTGCCAGGAAGCCGTGCAATATGGTTTTGCATCGGTCTGCATAAATCCCGTTTGGGTGAGACTGTGCAGAGATTTGGTGCGCGGATCGGGAGTTTTGGTCTGCACGGTCGTCGGTTTTCCTCTGGGAGCGACAACCATTGAAACCAAGGCAATGGAGACGAAAAAAGCCATCGAGCAGGGTGCCGATGAAATCGACATGGTCATCAATATCGGTAAACTCAAGTCCGGCGACTATGATTTTGTTAAAAAGGATATTCAGGCGGTCGTACAAGCTGCGGGTAAAAGAGGGCATGTCAAAGTTATCCTTGAGACCTGCTATCTCACCGATCAGGAAAAAATAAAAGCCAGCATTCTATCACAGCAAGCCGGGGCCGCGTTTGTAAAAACCTCAACCGGATTCGGCAAGCAGGGTGCCACTCTCGCCGACGTTGCCTTAATGCGAAAAGTGGTCGGACCCCGATTGGGCGTCAAAGCGGCAGGCGGCATTCGGGATTATGAAGGCGCCGCAAAAATGATCGAAGCGGGCGCCACCCGCATCGGCGCCTCAGCCAGTATCGCGATGATTGGACAATGAACCCGGTTGATCTAATCTCAAAAAAGCGCGATGGCAGCGCGCTCACCCCGGATGAACTCAACTACCTCATCACTGAATATGTAAACGGCAAGATTCCGGATTATCAAATCTCCGCTTTTCTCATGGCGGTCTATTTTCAAGGCATGACCGCCGGGGAAACAGCAACTCTCACGCAACTCATGCGGGATTCCGGCACTGTTTTGGACCTCTCCTCAATCCCCGGCTTCAAAGCTGACAAACACAGCACTGGCGGCGTCGGTGACAAAGTGTCGCTGGTTTTAGCGCCGCTGGTGGCATCTGCCGGCTTGATCGTACCGATGATTTCAGGCCGGGCCCTGGCCCACACCGGCGGTACGCTCGATAAACTTGAAGCCATTTCCGGCTTTCGAACCGGTCTTTCCATTTCTGAAATGAAAAAGCAGCTTGAAAAGATCGGCGTGATCATGGTCGGCCAGACCGAAGACCTGTGCCCGGCTGATAAAAGAATCTACTCCCTCCGGGATGCTACTGCGACGGTGAGTTCAATTCCATTAATTTGTGCCAGTATTCTGAGCAAGAAATTAGCTGAGGGTATCGACGCCCTGGTACTCGATGTTAAAGCCGGCAGCGGCGCGATTTTCGATGAAAAAGAGAAATCATGGGAGTTGGCGAGAAAGCTGGTTGAAACCGCACATCATTTTGATTTAAAAACCAGCGCGATTATCACATCGATGGCGCAGCCTTTGGGAAATGCAGTCGGCAACTGGCTGGAAACCAAAGAGGCGATTGAAACGCTTAAAGGAGAAGGGCCGGCGGACTTTGTTGAGCTGACCTTAGCGCTGAGCGCACAGATGTTGGTGCAGGGCGAAATCGTCAAAAGCATCTCCGAGGGAATGAGTTTATTGGAAAAGAAAATCGCAAGCGGCGAAGCATTTGAGAAGTTTTTACAAATTGTCGAGATGCAGGGCGGTGACGTCGCAAGCGTAGAAAAGCCGGAGAGCTATCCAACCTCAAAATTTAGTTTTGAACTTAAGAGCGATAAACCGGGCTATGTATCTAAAATTCATTCGCGGGAGATCGGCCAAATTTCAATGGCGCTTGGCGCCGGCCGCAGTTCCATGGACGATGCAGTCGATTACACTTCGGGGATTGTTTTGAAGAAAAAAATCGGGGATAAAGTAGAAGCGGATGAAACTTTGGCTTTTGCTTACTCCAACAGCGAAGAACTTCTGGCTGAAAATAAAACCCGGTTCTCAAAAGCTTTTGCAATCTCATCTGAAAAAACGCAGCAGCCACTTTTGATTTACGGTGTCATCGATGCTTCAGGGGAACGGGAGTGGGGGGCATGATCGGCAAAACCATACTCCATTACAAAATCCTCGAAAAACTTGGGGAAGGCGGCATGGGTGTGGTCTACAAAGCCGAGGATACCAAACTCAAACGTGACGTCGCTATTAAATTTTTGCCGCGCCAGATTACGGCCAGCGACGAGGAACGCGAGCGATTCAAAATCGAGGCGCAAGCAGCGGCAGCGCTAAACCACCCGAACATCGCCACCATTCACGCAATCGAAGAAGTCGATGATGAAATGTTCATCGTCATGGAATACATTGAAGGACGGGAATTGCGGGAAATCGTTCAATCCGAAATCCCCAATCTGCAATCCGCAATCGATTATGCCAATCAAATCGCCTCCGGCCTGCAAGCCGCCCACGAAAAAGACGTCACCCACCGCGACATCAAATCCGCAAATATCATGATTACCGACAAAGGCCAGGCCAAAATCATGGACTTCGGGCTGGCCAAAGTCCGAGGCGGCGTTCAACTCACTCAAGTCGGCACGACCCTCGGAACAGCGGCCTACATGTCCCCGGAACAAGCACAAGGCATGGAAACAGATCACCGGACAGACATCTGGGCGTTCGGGGTAGTGCTGTACGAAATGCTCACAGGCAAGATGCCGTTCCCCGGTGACTACGAACAGGCGGTGACTTATGCGATTTTGAATGAAGAACCGGAGCCTCTAAAATCACTCCGGAATGACTTACCCGATGAATTACAAGAGATTGTAGAAAGGGCATTGGAAAAGGAGCCCGACAAGCGGTATCAATCCGCAGGGGAGCTTCTGCATGAGCTGAAAAAGTTGCGTCAGCCGGAGGGCAGCATTCTTGCAAAAGCCACGGATTTCAAATCTTTTTTGCTGCTTTTCAAAAACCGGCGATTTTTGAGCATCGCAGTCGTTATCATCATCGTATTGGGTATATCCTTCTGGGTGCCGTTTCAACGCTTGCTTAACCGGCAAAAGGTGGCGGGCATGCTGCCTCAAATCGTCGAGCTATCTCAAACCGGCAACTACACCCAGGCGTACGAACTTGCCTTGGAAGCAGAAGAGCATTTCAAAGATGATTCCACCTTTCGGAGCTTGATGCCGGTCATCTCAAATAATCTGACTGTCATTTCACAGCCCGAAGGCGCGAAAGTCTACCTGAAGCTATTTGCACCGAATGGCCGCGGTGAATTCCCGCCAAGAGAATTTGTCGGGGAGACGCCCATCCACGATTTGCGGATTGCCCGCGGTGATTACAAGATTTCTATCGAAAAAGATGGATTCGTCCCGGTGGAACGAATTGCCTCCAGTGAGCTAAGTCGCGTCGAAACCATGACCGGACCCAATCCGGCAATCAAGATCGAAACTACGTTACGCGATTCCGCCGGGACCCCCGCGGACATGGTCTTCATTCCAGGAGGTCCGTACCGATTGGTTGGCGCAGGATCACCTACGACGACGGAGGTCAACCTGGACGATTTTTTCATCGACAAGTTTGAAGTAAATAACGCCCAATATAAAGCGTTCATTTTGGGAGGCGGCTATTCGAACAAGTCCTATTGGATACACCCATTTATCAAAGATGGGCGAGGTATCTCGTGGGAAGAGGCATTGCAATTTTTCAGGGATCGCAGTGGACTCCCGGGCCCAAGAACATGGGTGAACCAGGAGGTTCCTGACGGAAAGGAGACTTATCCGGTGACGGGCATCTCGTGGTACGAAGCCGCGGCCTATGCCGAGTTTGCGAGCAAGAGTCTGCCAACCATTTTTCAATGGGAGATAGCAGCCAGAGCCGGCGCGGTCACTCATTACGACGGTGTGGTGATGCCATGGGGTTTGGTCAGACCGGGGCAGACCAGTCAGTCTCGAGCCAATTTCAACAGCCGGGCCACGGGCCCTGTGGATAGCTATGAATTCGGAATCAGCCCTTACGGCTGTTATAACATGGCCGGCAACGTCAAGGAATGGTGCCGCAACGAAATAACCGGCGGGTACGCCACCACCGGCGGCTCATATGAAGATCCAATGTATTTGTTTCATCAGTATGGCACATTCGATGGATTTTTTAGTTCCAGCGCAATTGGATTTCGATGCGTCCGTAACCTGGCCGGAAACATAGGCGACCAAGGGGCTATGCGCATCAATGTTGAAGACAGGACGCCATCTTACTCGCCTGTCGATGAACAGACGTTTAACGGCTTCTTGAGCCACTACAAATATGACAAAAAACCGATTAGCGGCGAAAGGATAGAAACAGTAGAGGCCGCGGACTGGATTAGAGAAAAGATAAGATTTGCAGGTGTAAAAGGCGACAAGATAATCGCCTACCTCTATCTTCCCAGGCGGGTTGCTCACCCGTTGCAGTGTCTTGTCCAGGTGCCCGGCAGCGATATGTTTTTGGGTCGAAATCTCGCCGAGGCAACAGAATGGTTATTGACGCCTCAGATCAAATCCGGCAGAGCAGTGTTGGCAGTGGTTTTGAAAGGAATGACTGAAAGGGAGTGGGGGCCCGACCATGTCTGGCCGGCCACTCATTCGGTCCAGTTTCGCGAGGAGATGGTGCTGCATGCGACCGAGCTGAGAATGGGTATCGATTACCTTGAGACGCGCGATGACATCGACATGGGTAAACTCGCCTATGTTGGCCTGAGTTGGGGTGCGGGATCGAGAGTCGGCTTCGCCGCCATTGACCAGCGGTTCAAGGCTGTGGTTCTTATTGGAGCTGGAATTGATGAGCGGGTGAAACCGACCCTTCCGGAAGCGGATAATGTAAATTTCATCCCTTACATCAAACCTCCAAAACTAGTCGTGAATGGCAAGTATGACGAGGAGCATAGTTGGTATTCCCGCGGGCTGCCTTTGTACAACTTGTTGAGCGAGCCAAAGAAGCTGGTACTTTTAGAAGGAGGTCATGTCCCCGCGGTAGAACTCCGGGCGCCTGTTATCAACGCCTGGTTGGATGAAATATTGGGACCGGTTAAATTTCAGTAAACGCGAAGGCTAAGGAAGTGATCGGCAAGACAATTCTTCACTACAAAATTATCGAAAAACTCGGCGCAGGCGGCATGGGGGTCGTTTACAAAGCCGAGGACACCAAACTCAAACGCGACGTCGCCATCAAATTCCTGCCGCGCCAAATTGCTTCGAATAGAGAAGAACGAAAACGTTTTGAGATTGAGGCCAAAGCAGCAGCGGCACTGAATCACCCGAACATCGCTACCATCTACGCCATCGAAGAAGTCGATGATGAGATGTTCATTGTCATGGAATACATTGAAGGGCAGGAATTGCACGAACTTGTAGGGGCGGGTTTCAAACCCGCCCCTACGTTAACGCTGGATAAAATCGTCGATTACGCCACCCAAATCGCCTCTGGCCTGCAGGCGGCCCACGAAAAAGATGTCACCCACCGCGATATTAAATCTGCCAACATTATGGTCACCGGCAAAGGCCAGGTCAAAATCATGGATTTCGGGCTGGCCAAAGTCCGAGGCGGCGTTCAACTCACTCAAGTCGGCACGACCCTCGGAACCGCCGCCTACATGTCGCCGGAACAGGCGCAAGGCCTGGAAACAGATCACCGAACTGACATTTGGTCGTTCGGGGTTGTGCTGTACGAAATGCTCACAGGAAAAATGCCGTTCCCGGGTGATTACGAGCAGGCGGTGATTTATTCCATTTTGAATGAAGAGCCGGAATTTTCTGAGGAGATACCGGCAAACCTGCAGCAGCTTCTGCTGAAGGCCCTTGCCAAAAATCCGCAGGAACGATATCAAAATGTTGGCGAAGTCCTCGCGGATCTCGAATCATTTGATACAGCGCAGACATCCGGGGTTGCCAAACCGGTAGGGGCGAATGGCCATTCGCCCCTACCGGGAAACCACGTTTTTCTTTACGGCGGCGTTGCGTTTCTCATTATTCTCTTTGCGAGCTTCGCCTATTTCCTCAACCGCAGCCAGCCGATCGATTCCATCGCGGTTCTGCCCTTCGTCAATTCAAATAATGATCCCGACATCGAATATCTCAGCGACGGCATCACCGAAACGCTCATCACGAAACTTTCGCAGCTGCCGCAACTTAAGGTCATGGCCCGTACGGGTTCCCGTTTCAGGGGCAAGGACATGACACCCCAGCAGGCAGGAGAGCAACTTAATGTACGAGCCGTATTAACGGGAGCGATAGTTCAACGAGGGAATGCTCTACGTCTCAACGCCCAATGGGTCGATGTCTCAGACGGATCGCAATTCTGGGGCAAGCAATATAATCGTACGATGGATGATATTTTTGCGGTTCAGGATGCCATTTCCGAGCAGATCTCAACCAGCCTGCGGCTGAAACTGAGCAGCGATGACAAGAGCAGATTGGTCAAACGGCACACCGAAGATACGGAAGCGTATCAACTCTACCTGAAAGGACGTTTTTATTGGAATCAGCGGACCGGCGAGGCTCTTAGGACCGCCGTCGACTATTTTCAACAAGCTATAAACCGAGACCCAACTTATGCGCTCGCTTATGCAGGAATAGCTGATTGTTATGTCTTACTTGCCTGGTATAAAGTTCTTACTGCCATAGAATCCTTTCCCAAAGCGAAGGCAGCAGCGTTACAAGCCTTGCAGATAGATGATCAACTCGCAGAAGCGCACACTGCCCTGGCTATGACCTATGTTGCATTTGACTGGGATTGGGTATCAGCCGAAGAACGTTTTGTTCGTGCCATTGAGTTGAACCCGAATTATGCAACTGCCCATCAGTGGTACGGTGCAGGGCATTTAGCTTTTCTGGCTTGTTTTGATGAAGCCCTTACCGAGGTGAAACGAGCTTTGGCGCTTGATCCGTTATCGCTCATCATAAAATCGGAACTGGGAACTGTTTATCGCCAGGCCGGCTACTACGATCTTGCTATCGAGCAGTTACAAAACACGATAGAAATGGACCAAAATTTTTATATCGCACACTATCTCCTCGGCGTCGCTTATATATTCAAGGGAGAAATTTCTAAAGGCATGGATGAATTACGTAGAAGCCATGCGGCTGGATGATGTATCCGCAAGTATTAGCAGCGATTGGCTATGCTTACGCGATTTCGCAAAGATCCATGCAGGTTTAGGAAACAAAGAAAGGCCATGGAATTATTACAGCAGTGTCTTGAACAGCGGGAGTGGCAGCTCGTTTTCCTTAAAGTTGAAGCATTCTGGGATAACCTGCGTGATGACCCAAAATTTGTTGAATTGTTGAAAAAGGTGGGGTTTGAAGAATGATTGGCAAACTATACTCTACTACAAAATCACCTAAAAGCCCGGCGAAGGCGGCATGGGTGTGGTCTACAAAGCCGAGGACAGGTTTTTATGCCTGAACTACCCGACTTAGTTTACATTAAAAAACATCTTGCTGATTTTTTACCGGGCAAGAGAATCAAAGCGGTCGAAATCAAGGAGCCAATTGTCCTCCGGGCGCTCATTCCGGAGGGGTTTGAGGACGGACTAAAGAACGCTTGTTTTCAGAAAGTTTACCGCCATGGACCATTTTTAACCTTTACTTTTGAGATCGATGTAGAGTTGGTTATTCATCCGATGCTGGCCGGAAAATTCAAAATCGCTGAGCGTGCAGACAAGCCGGGTCGCAGCATGTGTTTTTCTTTACACCTTGACGATGGATCATTTTTTAATTACCTTGACGACAAAAAGATGGGCAAGGTCTACCTGACCAAAGCCGATGATTATGATAAAATTCCAAGATATCTGCAGCAAGGCATTAATATTTTGAGCAAAAAGTTTACGCTAGAGACTTTCCAAAATCTGATTGCCAAACAGCGTAAGCAAGTGCGCGTTTTTTTAATGGACCAAACCCGGCTCAGCGCCATCGGCAACGCTTATGCCGATGAAATTCTCTTTGATGCCGGACTGCACCCGAAGACTTTCTGCAATCAGTTAGCGGCAGCAGAAGTCGACACTTTGCACCACAGCATTCTTCGCGTGATAAAATGGGGCATCGAGCAAGTTGATAAAGCAGCAAAGCCGATCGATATAAAAGTCCGGGATCACGTCAAAGTACGCAATCGCAAAGACCAGCCCTGTCCGAAATGCAAAACGACCATCCGGCGAGCGGGTGTTTTAGGGCACGACACATTTTTCTGCCCAAGTTGTCAGCCCGCCAAAAGAGCACAGTTCATCACCTGGAATTAATAGGGAGAGCCGCACAATATGATTAGATTGCTGAGCGGTCATTCAAAGGTGGAAGCCTTTGTCCAAAAAGCGTTTCGTCCTTTCTTAATCATAATTTCCTTCGTAGTTTTTTTCGTAATTTTAAATTTGCCAACTCCTGAAGGATTGACTCCCCAGGCGCAAAAAGCTCTGGCTATTTTTTCCGTCTGTATTCTCTTGTGGGTAACTCATGCTTTGCCTTTGATGATTACCAGCCTGCTGGTGGTGATTCTGTTTCCTTTGACCGGCGTGTTATCGACACATGATTCTTATGCCCTATTTGGTAATGAGGCGATCTTTTTTATTCTGGGCGCTTTTATTTTAGCCTCAGGAATCATGCGCTCCGGACTCAGCACAAGATTGGCTTTACTGGTCTTGCGGCATTTTGGCAGATCACCAAATTTTTTACTTCTCGGTTTTTTATGTTTGTCAGCCTTTTTATCTTTTTGGATGTCGGAACATGCCGTTGCCGCGATGCTGTTCCCCATTGTCCTGGAGGTTGTGAATGCTTTAAAGTTGGTTCCTTTAAAAAGCCGTTTCGGTACCGGCCTGTTTCTCGCCATGACCTGGGGCTGTATCATTGGCGGGATTGCGACATTTTTGGGAGGCGCACGTGCACCCCTGGCAGTTGGTATTCTAAGACAGAATACCGGTCTGACAATCGACTTTTTAGACTGGGCTTTAGCCGCTTTGCCGACAGTTTTCGCCATGCTTGCGTTTGCCTATTTTGTGTTATGCAAAATGTTTGTGCCGGAAATTAAAAATATCGATCAAGCGCGAACCGCCTTGAAGAAAAAAGAAGAGAAAATGGGCCGAATGACCCGGCGTGAGAAATCAATTGCTTTGTTGATGATTGTGACAATTTTTGCCTGGGTTTTTGGCGGTGCCAAATTTGG
>SMXC01000196.1 GCA_004356825.1 Caldithrix sp. | reverse complement strand
GGCCGGGAGCCAAATCCAGAGAAATTCACTTATGATGACTCTTAATCCCCAGTCACTGAAAAAATTTGCTACCCCGATCGGCGAAACCTGAATGGGCTGCCAGGGCAGGAAATACCTCGTGTTGTTAAACGGCGCAAAAAACGCCACGCCCAAACCGCCGTTGGTCATGGCGTCGAAAAAGCCGTGCGAAACAGTGCAGGTGAAAAAATAACCCAAAAACGCAAACCATTTCGGGCCGAACCGTTCGACGTTCTTTAAACAAATGAGCGTTACAAGGAAGGCCAGAATCAAAGCAAAAAAAATCGAGTGGGAAAAGCCTCTGTGTCCCCAGAAGTCACCGTAAGAAATTCCAAAAGCAAATGTAATGACATCCAGGTCCGGGAGAACTGAACATAAAATCCCCAGGCCCCAGATTCGCACCGGTGGATTTTGAAATGCAAAAAATCTTGAAAAAGTAAGCGCTGAGAAGGCGTGTGTGAAGAGAGAAGCCACTTGGTGAATCCTGAAAGCGAGCTTAATTAGTCCCGGCTGGGAATAAAAGTTCAGCGTCTCTTTTTTTGCCCGCCCGCCACCAATCTTGGGGAATGACCTGCCAATTGCCGAGCGCTTGCGGATTCACCCTGCCGGTTTTTTCAATCCATTTCATGAGGAAATAGCGCAAATCTTTTTCAGTTGATGAAAGGACTCGTTTTGCGAGCTCGGCTTTTGGAATTTTGGCGCCGGTCAAAAGATGCCCGCCGCCGCCATTGCCGCGATAGGAATTAATGGCCACTTTATATTCCTGGTTCAGGCCGAAAGCCGTTCCGTCGCTCATGGCAAGAATCGTGACTCTTTCTCCCGCCGGCTTCGAGACGTCGACCGTGTATTTGATTCCGGCTGCGGAGTCGAAGTTGTAAGACCGCCCCGTGAGCAAATAGGAACTGGACCGGTTTGATTTTACCAGGTTGCCTTGCTCATCTTTCACAAAATTTAAAAGATGATCATCGGCGCCGGACATCCGGTTAAACCAAAACTTGTAGGAGTACTCAAGAAAATCTTTTACTTCCTGTCCGGTTAATTTCATGGTGTAGAGCAGGTTTTCATATCTGTAAAGGTTAAACATGTCGCGCACGTAAACTTCCCCTTTGTTGATGGCGGCATTAAAAGAAAGCGGCGCTGCGAATGAGATATCCGCATTGGTTAAATTGAGTTGAATCTGGTGAATCAAATCAACAAAAGCGGAATTACCAAAAATGGCTTCCCGGGTTGAAATGGTTTTACTGAATGTACCGATAGGCCGGGAAACGTATTTTTTAACTTCTTCGAAAGCCGAAGCAAATTTTTGCATAAATTCTTCATCGGATTCGAAGTTTTCTATTTCGATGAGCTCTCCGCGAATCTTTTTTTGCCAGGAGTTTGTTGTTTTGTCGAACTCCATTTGAACGGTGGCAACCGCTACATTTCTGGCGTCGCTTTTCGGGCCGAGGATGTAAACATCTTCATCCTCAGGATTTTTCACCGAAAAATTCCACCCCTGGTGATCGTGACCGACAAATACAATATCGAATCCGGCAACCTGTTCGGCGATCAGACGCGAGGCGTTTTCATTTTTAGGCGTATCAAACGTGACACCGCCGTAACTGAAATCAACACCGGAGTGGAAGAGCCCAAATAGCAGATCCGGGTTTTCTTTTTCGTGAATTATTTTGACCCACTTTCTGGCCGCTATGATCATGTCCTCAAACTCCATCCCCTGCCAGATTTTTTCAGGAAGCCAGTTTGGAATATTCGGCGTCACCATGCCCAGCACTGCGATTTTCACGCCGCCTTTGTTTAGAATGGCATAAGGTGGAAAGTAAGGTTCGCCTGATTTTGTGCGAATCGAATTAGCGGAAAGCCAGGGGAAATCGAGCTCTTTGATAAATTTATCATAAACCGGGTGCCCGGCCTCAATGTCGTGATTACCGACTGCCCCGGCGTCATATCCCATGAAATTCATGACTTCTGCGAGAAGGTGAGTCGTGTTTGGCTTTTCGAAATTATAATAATAAACCACCGGCTGCCCCTGCAGCAGATCGCCTGCATCCAGCAAAATGACTTCCTGGTCTTTCTGTCTTTCCTGTTTGAGAAAAGTCTGCAGTTGTGCTAAAGAGGTGCTTGTTTTTTTGTCGTTGATAAAATCATACGGAAAAATCGCGCCGTGAATATCGCTGGTCTGGATGATTTTCAGAGTGACGGTTTGGGCGAAGGTTAGTGGGGATGAAAATAATAGTGCGAGCAGAAAAAGAAAAATTGGTTTCGGGGATTTTTTCATTGGTTTCCTTTATTTCAAGTACAATATTTCATAAATATGGTAACGTATTTTTTTCGCAAGGTATAAATTCAAGTTTGACAGGATTAACAAGATTGACCCCGTCGGATAACTTATTTGACAAGTTGAATTGGTCTGATGGAAATCTATCAACGGGGTGACATGATAAAATTTTATCCTGTTAATTATCCAAAGTCAGCTGTTAAACTAACTTTTTATTTTTTCAAGCTTTTTTTTTCTGTTTTAAACTAAACCTGATATATTTTGACATAAAAGTGGGATTAAAATTACTTTTACTTTTTTTGAAAATTTTATATCAAAAAACTGTTTATGAGTCCTTAAAATAAAATAGTGTGTTGTTAATTGGTTTCTCAAATCCAGAATTATTATAACCCATTGATTTACGAGATTTTTTAATTCCTGTTTTATCTTGTTCATCTTGTCTAAATTTTGTGTCAGAATATTTATGAAACTGAGTACTAAGATGGTTAATTTAAATTATGCAGATTAGTCTTGAGTGTCAACCGATCTTTTTTTTGCTTAAAAGGTTGAAATGGTCTTCACTAAATTCCAGCAGCGATTTTATTTTCAAATCAGCCATATCGTATTTTCTTTCCTGCCAAATACTTTCCTCAGGCATCACAACAGTTTTTAAGTTCGCAGCTTTAGCAGCGAGCAGACCGTTGTAAGAGTCCTCAATGGCAAAGACTTGATTGGCATTTAAATTTAATCTGTTTAATGTCGAAATATAAATCGCCGGATCGGGTTTACCTTTTGCTTCAAATTCTCCGGAATGGGTGACCTCAAAGGAATTTTCCAGATTAAGTTTTTTTATAACTGTATTTATGAGGCGCATGTAGGAAGAGGATGCCAGAGCGAGCCGGATATTCTTTCTCTGGAAAAAATTCAAAATGTAGCCGACACCTTCCATGGCTTCCCCTTTGAGAGTGATCAAGGTTTCCATCTCGTCGAGGATTTCCGATTCTATATCTTTGAGTGATTTACCCGGCCACGGCTGCTTTTCATGACGGTATTTCACTACTTCGTCGACGCGCATGCCCATGGTTTCCGTGCACATGCTTGTGGTCAGCTGAATGCCGACCTGGGAGAAAATGAGTTTCTCAGCTTCCTGCCAGAGTGGCTCGGAATCAACGAGAACGCCGTCCATGTCAAAGATGACAGCTTTGATCATTGGATAATAGTACCAATTATTCTTAAAAAATTCTTGCCAGCATTTCTTCTTTTCTATTAAAGATATTTCAGCCTGGTCTTCCTGATCATATTTCCATTTTACAGCGTTGTAGTGAATGTATTTTTCGAATTTTATGCAAAGATTTTGTCATGGCAGATAATTATGATCATAGAATGATTTCTGCCAGTTGAATTCATTATGGATTTTATTGAATTTTATGGGTGACTGCAGATTTATATGAATCAATAACACCCGGTAATTTCTGGTATTGGCGCCTGTCTTGTAGGGAACAGGCATGCCTGTTCCCTACCGGTTCTTCCTCACTATCTATAGTAATAATACCGTGAACGTGATTGGGCATAATAATATTCTTATCTAATTCCACAATCTTCGAAATGCGTTGAGATTCAAGCCATATTTGTTTGCTATTTCACCATCACTAATTTCTCAAGAATATTCTTTTCTGTTTTTGGCACAAATGGTCACAAAACAAAATCCATTTTGAGAATTCCACCCGTAAGATAAAATGTATGGCTAGACCGATCTGAATAACTACGTAAACTATCTCACGGGGTAAATCAAAATCTTTTAATCGGTTTGCTTTTTTAACATTCCTTAGTCTATGTTTGGACAAGAAACAAATATTTCTAAAAAACTGCTGTCATAAAATTAACGAATTTAAGTTAATAGTCAATGGAAGATTTTTCGCTTGATGTGATGTGCATTCCAGCGTACTTTTCAATAACCTGACCGTCAATTCGGTCCTGCAGGTGAAGGAAACGGAAAAGCCTGCTTTCAAAACGTTAGTTTTTCAGCTGCTAAATGAATATGAAAAAGAAGATGAATTGGTAAATTTGATATCATACAACATTTACTGGCAGCTTTGCTCATCAAACTGGATCAATTGAAAAAAAGCAATTTACCAGGCAATACAACACGAACAATTCGACCTACCTGATATTTCAAAGGTTTAACCTGGAGTTAGAAAAATATTTCAAAACTTATCATGATGTATCAAGTTATGCCGAACGACTCAATATTTCCTATAGAAAACTGTCCGATGAGCTAGACTATTTGTCGGAAAATCCACCCTCGAAGTGATACAGAAAGAATCATAACTGAAGCAAAAAGGTCCCTTATGTATTCCGGCCAATCCATTCAGGAAATCGCATTTGAATTGGGTTTCGAAGACCCCTTCTATTTCAGTAAAGTATTTAAGAAAGTGACCGGTCAAGCTCCGAAAGCTTTTAGAGTCACACCGCAGAAATTTACATGATTTTTGCGGGTTTTTGCATTCCTATATGATAAAAAAAACATTATCTTTCTTTGCATAAATTTCAGTCTTTTTATATCAGACTTTTCTGCAAGACAGGACACAGAGAAGACTGAGGGGCACAGAACTCACTGAGAAAAAACTTGAAGATCAGAAATGGCCTGCAGGGAAGAATTAAATGTCCTTTCTGCAAGAGTTGGGCCGCAACCCAATAATTGATTCAGCCACGGATGAACACGAATTCGACACGGATAAATGCATTTAGAAAAAAACTAAACCATGACACGTCGTTTTGAAAGTGTAGAAATTTGTAAGTTAATAAAGTAAAATTTAAAGCTCCATTCATTAAATCCGTGCTTTATCCGTGCGCATCGGTGGCTTAAAAGAAAAAATTTGCAAAAAAAATGCAAAGCCTTCACATGTAATATCATAAGAATATAAAATTAGGGTTACTTCTAAATTTCAGTGGTAAACTTTTGAAAGAGGGTATCATTAGAAAAATAGATTAAAATCTCTGAGTTCTTTGTGATTCTCAGTGTCCAAAGGTTTTATACGTTTCACTTCATTTGTCATTTTTTCATATCAAAAAGGAGGTCAAGATGTTACCTGTTAAACGTTTGTTTGTAGCAATTTTAGCGATGCTGGTATGGGCGGATTTCAATACAACCGTTAGCGCTCAGACTCTGCCGGATCATGTTGCCAGGATTGCCGGGGATGTCTACAGCTACGGTCCTGGTAATGAATATTTTTCGATGTTTGTGGTCACCAGTGAGGGCGTGATCGCCATCGAGTCCGTTAATACAGAACACGCAACAGGACTGTTGCAGGCTATCAGAAAAGTGACAGACCAACCCGTGAAATATATGCTGCACAGCCACAATCACTGGGATCACGCCAGCGGCGGGCAGGTCTTCAAGGATGCCGGCGCAACAACCCTGGCCCATATCGAGGCCTTTGAGTGGATGAAGGCCAATACAGGGCGAGATATGGCGGTGCCGGATGAAAGCTGGAGTGGAACCCGTAAGGATATTACGCTGGGCGGTACCACGATTGAATTGCATTATCTGGGCATGAATCACGGCCTGGGCATGACAGTATTTCGTCTGCCTGAGCAAAAAGTCGTCTATATCGCTGACATAGTCACTCCTGAAAGAGTGCTTTTTAGCATCGTGCCGGACTTTAACATCAGGGAATGGGAGCGGTCTCTGGAAGAAATTTTGAAACTGGATTTTGATAAGGCGGTCTACTCGCACAATGAAAAGGCGGATGCGTCACAAGGGGGAACGAAGCAGGATGCAGCAGATAATCTGCAATTCCTGCGGGATTTGCGCGCAGCCATTTATGCTGAATTCAAAAAAGGTACCAATCCAATGATGGTGCCCGATATTGTGCAGATACCGAAATACAAGGACTGGGCCATGTATGATCAGTGGCTGGCGATGAACGCCTGGCGGCTGCTGTTGGATGATTGGATGGGCCCATTTCCCTGGCGGCCTGATCCTGGCTACCAGGTGAAGAAATAAAGTGAGGATCTTTGATTCGTCACAACGAGTGGGTTCCTGACCTAAAAAAAATTTCTAATCGGGTATGGGCGGGTTTTTCTCCCGCCCTTTCCCATCATACCCGGCCTGCGGATGCGTATGAGCCGGAGGGACCGCCGGTCACTTAGGCCGACAACGCGCTCCGGTCTCATTCGTTATAAGGTAGATGTCCAGGTATGAGTTGGAGTAAAGTCGCATCGCTTTTGTGGCTTAGCTAAACCGCTAAAACTTCCTCTCCAGGTTACTCAATTCCCTCCTGTAAATAAAGCCGCTTCAATTTAACATCCACATAAAACAGGTCCTCGGCTACTTTGAAATCGTCCGGGTGGATGCCGCCAAGCTCGGTGGTCTGCCACTCAGTGGTAGGATAAATGAATTCAAACTTATTTTTCGAGGTGGTGACTTTAATTGGCATTGTGAAATCTGCAACATCTGCTTTCCATCTATATCGGGCCGTGACTTTGTCACCTTTTTTGGTTACGTCAATTTCCAGTTCCGGGATGGCGGTGTTTTTCAAATACTGGTCAAACATTGCCGTGAAATCTTCGCCGGTTTTTGAATTTACAAAACTTACAATGTCGTCCGTGGTGATGGTTTGATATTTAAATTCCTCGGCAATTCCTAAAACGATTGCAAACCACAAACTGTCGTCGTCGATAACATGGCGCAAAGTATTTAGAAAAAGCGACCCTTTGGCATACATATCGCCCGAACCCGAATGGTTGACACCGTAGTGTCCGATAATCGGACTGTTATTTCGTACATCCTGTCTTTTGCCGTTTTGATACTTCAGCCCAGCTTCGTAGCCGTGTCTGCATTCGACATAAAGTGCCTCGGCGTAGGCGCCAAAGCTTTCGTGAATCCACATGTCGGCAATGTCTTTTGAGGTCACGCTGTTGCCCCACCACTCATGTGCACTCTCATGGATGATGATAAAATCAAATGTGATGCCAAGTTCGGATGAACCCGTGCCTTTATAACCGAATCGATACTTGTTGCCATAGGCAATTGCAGTCTGGTGCTCCATGCCCAAATGCGGTGATTCAACCATTTTGTAGCCATCCCGGTAAAACGGAAATTTGCCGAAGAACTTCTCAAAACAAGCCAGCATCGGTTTGACTTCCTGAAACTGCTTTTTTGCCTTGTCAAGATTATAGGGCATGACATAATAATCGAGGGTGAGCGGGGTTCCTTCATCATTTGTGTAAATGTCATTAAAATGTGCGTACTTCCCAATATTCAGTGTGACATTGTAATTATTAATCGGGTAGCTGATAAACCAGTCCCAGCGTGTCCAGCCATTTGATAACTCTGCTTTCATCCGCAGACGGCCGTTAGAAATATTCATCAGGCCTTGCGGCACGGTTACGCTGATCAGCATACTGTCCGGCTCATCCGATTGATGTTCCTTGTTAGGCCACCAGAGATAGGCGCCGTCTCCCTGAACCGTCACCGCCACCCAGGGATTGCCATGCTCATCTTTTGACCAAACGAAGCCGCCGTCCCAGGGAGGTCTTTTCGCACTTTGCGGTTCACCGGAATAAAAGACCTGAATGGCCTCTATACTTCCTGTTTTAAGTTTCTTTGGAAATTGAACGAAGACGGCGTCATGTTCACGTTCAAACCGTAGCAATTTTTCGCCGAACATAATTTTAGCGATTTTCATATTTTTTACAAGATCGATTTGCATCTTATCAAAGTCCGTCACGACTTTAAATTGGATAGTGTTGTTGCCGGAGACGGTTTTGGTTTCCGGATCAACTTTGATATCCAGGTTGTAGTAAGTGACGTCATAACAGGTCCGGAGCGGGGTCAGCATGCCGCGCAGGGTGTCCGCTTTTGTAAAAGGTTGAGCTAGAGCACATTTGCCGCTCATCAAAAAAATGATTGCAAAACAGATTCGTTTTTTCATTGTCCTCCCCGTTTAACGAATTGTTGATGATGTAGTGAATGACCGAAAAGTGCTCTGCAATGCTGAAGCCTCGCACTCCAACAAACACAAGTCATGGTTTATTAGTACAACCTGTTGAATTTTGAAGTGCAAAACTTTAGGTTTGCCACTTTCGGTCAATCACGGTGGAGTTTTTTTAGTGCCGCTCCGGCTCCTCGTTCCGAATTCATTATTATATTTTTATAAGGAATGTCGGGACGAGGGATCCTGCGCGGGCTTCGTGTGCCTCCTCAATTGGTGGCGCTGCGCGCATTATTTATAGTCGCCTCCTTCGTCGGCTAACCTGCGGGGTCGCACTCCGCAACCTGTTTGGAGTTCAAGATTTAAGCTTGCTTTCACCAAACTCGTTGGGGCGGTCCAAAAAGATCCCTTGTGCCTGTCATTTCTGGTCTCTTAGGAAACGCTGACCCTCCCCAAGAAGAGCCTGCCCTGAACTTATCGAAGGGTCAGCGTTGGTGTCCGGGTCAGGAAGACGCTAACCTTTAACAAAAAAAGGTCAGCGTCATTATCGCTTTTTGGACAAACCGGAACGAGAGAGTTGCACAGTCGAGTTTTCACCCAGGCTCTTTAGCTTGTTATTTTAAAGCTCGTTGGGGATTTCTCCATGTTCTTCTTTCGCAGAATCCCAAATGTCAAATTGCAAGATTAAAGCGCCTGCTCAAAGCCAAATAGCCAACGAAATCGCAGGTTATCTTCACCCGGTAAAGATTTGCTGACCCAAATTGGAAAATCCAGACGAACGGTTAAATTACGGCCTGCGGTAAAGATTGTGTACCAATCGTCCGGCAGCCGGGTTTGAAGACGAATACCAAAACCAGCATCTGCAAAAATATCTTTGGTAAAATTTATTAAACCGAATGCAGCGATATCTGTAAATCCAGCGATACTTATTCGGCCTAGAATGGAATTTAAAGCTTGCCAGGGAAGCTTGGGTTTCAACTGTTTGCGGGCCTCAACGTTTATGGCAAATATTTCGTCTCCAATAATGGGCTGGTTGTAAAAACCGCGCAGATTACCGCCGCCCGGGAGGTGATAATGCAGGCCATCCGGAAGCCCGCCATCGCTTCTCAAGTAAAAACGTTTGAAACGCTGCCGGGGGTTTGCACCGTCCAGGAAAATTAAATCCTGCCTGGGAGTGTCTGCTGAATCGAATATTTTTTTAGTATAAAATCTCAAAGAAAGGCCTTCCTGCGTTTTAGGAAACCAGAACTTCAATTCTGCTGAAACTGCGGTATAAGTAAAATCACTTCCCCAATCTTTTTGTGCCGTATCCAGGCCGAGCGTTAAGTTTGAAAACCAGTTTAAGCCTCTTGGGTTAACGCCATAGCGAAGGTAGGCTTTATTGACCACGCCAGTTTGCCAGGTTGGGATCGCGGTACCACTAAATTCGCGCAGCGAATAGAGCTCCCGCTTGCCGCTTAATTGTCTTGAATGATTAAATCCCACCCAGATTCGGTGCATGGGAGGAAGGGTCAAATTATCACTTTTTATGAAACTGAGATGTGCATCAATTTCGAAACGGCCCTCCATTTTCTGGAGCATCAACGACCCTTGCGTTCTGCCGCCCAGAGGTTTAATTTGCCTGGAATGCCTGAACCGGTAATCTAATTCATGGGAATTTGTACCAAACCAGAGACCTATCTCCGCATTTTTTTGTGTGCCTTGCCAGCCTTTAATGCGGCCGCCGATACGCAGCTTATCAACTTTGTTATACCAGCCGCTTGGCCGCCAGGTAATTAAAAACGCGTTCCGGGGTCGGAAGGTCATATTTGGATATTCAAATATGAATTTTGTTTTTAAAGGTGAATTATTGAAACGTGAATTATCTAAAATGGCATCTGTGGGATCGAGAATAACTTTGTCAGGTTTATCAGAAGTTTTAAAGATCACCTCGCCTGTTTTTTCAACACCGTCCCACTGTTTTATAAAGGTTTCTCCGGATTGAGTGGTGAGTTGCACATCAACCGGCATCGTTCCTTTTTCTTCCTTTATGATTGAAACTTTTGTTTGCCAAAGAGAATCAACCCTCTGTTTTTCCACGCTACCGATGCTGTAATCAACCGTGAGAGATTTATCCAGCCATTGCTCGAAAAACCAATCTAACTTCATTCTACTGACATCCTTGCACACCTGCATAAACCTTGCCCGGTTGACATGTTTGAATTTCCAGCGTGCAAAATACTCGTGACAAATTTCCTCAAAAATATCATCCCCGACCACATATTTGAGCATGTCAAAAAAGAAAGCACCCTTGGTGTAGGCGTTGATGCCGTATCCGGCCGGTTCCTTGTAAGTATAAGCAGGTTTTGAAATCGGTTCATTATGTCCGGAGTTCATATAAGAAAGTGCCCTTGCCCGGTTCGCCTCACGGCTGGTTCTGGCTGGGCGGCGTTTTTGCAGCCAGGTCGAGCGTTTTAGTCTTTCCCGGCGGTCGAATCCCTGTGAGCCGTAACGCGTTTCCATATACCAGCGGGTTTGAAACGAGGTAAATCCTTCATCGAGCCAGGCTTCTTTCCACTCGTTATTGCCGAGGATTCCATAAAAATAAATATGACCGACCTCGTGCAAAATTAAACTTTCACTTTCCGAGCTGTTCATGACCAGCATTGGGTATTCCATGCCGCCGCGAAGGAGGCCATGAGTGACGGTTAGCTGAGGATACGGATAGCGGCCGAATTTTTCAGACAGCCATTCCAAAGCCCGGGCAGATCGCTCCAGAGCTGTTTTGCTCCAACGGCTCTTTACCCGCGACCGATAAAGAACATGGATGGGGATGCCGTCCCATTCGCCCGACTCATACAGAAAGTCAGGGCAGGTGACCCAGGCAAAATCGTGCACATTTTCAGCGTGAAATTTGACCGTTCTAAAATCGCCTTCTTCAGATTTCTTACGAATTTCGGCTTTTGTTTTTTTAAGTTGCTCACGCCATTGGGCTTTGGTCAGAGAGGTATCGACTTTAACTAAATCCCAGCCGGGATCGCCTTCGACGACTTCTCCGGTGGCGCCGACAATATACTCAAATGGCACTTGGATATTAACGTCGAAAGTCCCGAATTCGCCGTAAAATTCGCCCAGGTTGTGGAAAGGTTCGGCATTCCAGCCGGTCTCGTCGTAGACACAAACTTTGGGATACCACTGCGCGAAATCATACTGGGACTCGCGATACCCGGCCCGGCGGTTAAATTTCCTGATTTTCAAATAGAAGGAAAGCTCAACTTTCAGTTCGCCGCCGGGCGGCAAAGGATTGGGCAACTCAGCTTCTAAAATGGTATCATTGACATGGAAAGCGCTCAAAGATTTTTCCTGCCCACTACTGTCGGAGTTTATGATTCGAAAGGATTCTATTTCGATATACCCGGCATCTTTCATGCTCGGAAGTACTTTGCGATAATATTTTCGGGCTTCCGAGGCGTAAATCGTATTATTATTCCGGTAAGCATTTGGATAAAGATGTAGGAAGATTTTTCGCAGCGTGTCAGGCGAGTTGTTTTTGTACTCAATCATTTGGGTGCCGGTTAAAGCATGCTCAACCGGAAGCAGCATCACATCCATTTTGTAGTGAACGAACTGCTGCCAGTATTTTTCATTGGCGGCGAGCTTTGTAAAAAGAAGTAAACTCAGGATTGAAAGGATGAGAAACCGTGTCTTCATTCGATTTTAGCGCTCTCTTTCTTAAAGGGTAAATAGATTCGATGTTCACGGAATTCCAGGATGGTAAACTTACAAATCTTTGGACTGGGGATCAAGAAAGAAAGCCGGCTGGTCAAAAAATGCAGAAATGTCGTTGCGAATCCCGCGTTTTTTTTGCGGGATGAAGCAATTTCATGCTTGCGCAAGAGATTGCTTCGCAAGGCATGGCCTGAGCTACGCCGAAGGAAACGCTCGCAAAGACGTACTTGTGCACACTTTTGGGACAGCCCCTAGGGGTTCATTTAGGAGGTGGCTCAATTGAGGACAATTAAGCTACAGAATAATCTCATTTATTCTTACGTCAATTCTCAGGTCTTTTAGCTCCTCACTTAACCTTCGCATTTCTCTTTCGATTTCCTCCCCGATATGATTTAGTTCAATTTCAATTTCCGGGAGTTCAATCTCGATGCTGTTTTCAATTTCACGTCGGATTCTGGATTCTAAGTCGTAGATTCTGTCCTTATTGAAATCGTGTTTCCATTCGTTGAGACTATATTTCCATTCCTGTATTTCCCGATCCCAGTCTTCTAATTCTTCTGTGTTGGAATCAAAAGAAGATCTGCGAGAGGATCTTTCCAATTCAACTTTCACGATTTTTATTTTGTTTTTTCGTTTAATCTCGATTTCAATCTCGTCACCGGAGCCATAATCCGAAATCACCGCGGAAAGATCGTCTGTGTCTGCTATATTTTCGCCATCAATTTTCAGGATGATGTCACCGGCTTTGAGTTCGGCTTTTTCAGCGGGACTATCTTTTGCAACAGACAGAATCAAAACACCTGCCTGTTCATCGGCGTCAAAATACCTGGCTAAATCTTTGTTGAGGTTTGCCATTTGCACCCCAAGCCACGGCCGGCGACTGCCTCGAAATGAAAAAACACGAGGCGCGCGCCTGCGACTTCGATTCCGGAAGCTGTAGGAAGACTGCTGTTTTTCTCCGACTCGCAATGTCAATTTCATTTTGCGACCCGCTCTCATTATTTCCATTTTTACTTTCGAACTCGGGGCCGAGCGCCCGATGGCGCGGGTTAAATCTCTGGTATTCCTGACTCTTCGGCCATCGAACTTGACGATCACATCTTCCTCTTTCAAACCCGCTTTTTCAGCAGGCCCGTCATCGATGACGTCATTCACCAGAACACCGGTTAATTCCTTAATATCCAGATAACGACGGAGTTCGTCGTCCAAATCTTGCACGTAAACGCCAATCCAGCCTTCGTCTTCAGAGCCGCTGGTCACAGAACGGGGATGTTGACGACCGCAGCTTAACAGTAGAAATTGAATGGAGAAGATGAGGATAAAAAGGGGAGTTAGTTTTAGCGCAATAGGGTTCCTGATTTTCATGAGTTGCTCCTTTTTTTGCAATCGTTAATATGAAATTTACGCCACACGCTTGTATTCAGTTGACTGGACTCTTAAATTACTATCAACTCGACCGATAACTTAAAGAAGGGTTGGGAAGTTTTCTAATTTGACGATTTTTCTCGCCTGTGGTTGCAAATATTTTGAATTTTAATGCGGAACATGCCCACGGTCAGTCTCGTATCACTTTTATAGTCTTTGACTTCAAATTAGAGTCCTAACCTGCATTATTCATAAACCTACGTTTTAGGGACAAAACAACAATAGCAACCTGTCAAAAGTAGAGATAACATAGTTTGTAGTTCACGCTTTAGCGTGCTCATGGCAGCCTAAAGGCTGCACTACGAATATACCTCATCAGAATTCATGAATAATGCAGGCTAAATGTCCTGCCTTATTTCCTTCGGAATTTTTCAGGGGCTGTGCCATCGTTCTTTTAAGAAAAATAATCATTTGGTGAAAAATTTGAAACTGCCGGTTTTACTCTCCCTTTTAATGTTTTTTCAATTCCTAAACGTTGCTGTATCTTCGGGGCCGGTTAACGATGATTTACAAAAAGCCAAAAACCTGTTCCAAAAAGGTGAATACGAAGAAGCAATTTCTATGTTTGAGAAGTTCGCCAAGACCGATGATAAACACCGCATCCTCAATGCAAATGTTGGATTGACATGGGTTTACATCCAAAAGGGTGAATACGAGAAAGCACAAAAAGTAAGTGAAAAAACTCTCAAAATGTTTCCCCAAAATGCGGCTGCTTTAACACTTCAGGGGAAGGTCTTTAATCTGACCGGTAACTATAAAAATGCTCGGTTAAACTTTCGTAAAGCGTTGGAACAAAACCCCGACGAACTCTCAGCACGTTTAAACTTGGGAGTCATGCAATGGGAGTGGGGGCAAAAAACTGTTGCCCGGCAGACCCTGCAATATTTCGTCGATTATTATCGAAGCCAGCCGAATTTGACCGGCGGTGAGTTGCAAATTATTGCTCAGGCATGTATCTACCTCGACCGTTTCCGTGATGCGAACAATTTATTTACCGACGCGACTGAGATGGATAAAAATTTGTGGCAGGCCTACATTCCCTGGGGTGAGCTTTTTCTGTCGAAATACAACATCCCGGACGCCCAGGGCGTTTTTGACGACGCTTTGCAAATCAACCCAAATGCTGCTGAAGCACTTTTGGGATTGGCCAAGTGTTTGAGCAAGTCAAATTTTGAGAACGCAATTACTATGGCTGAGAAAGCCCTTGCCATTAATCCAAATTTGGTGGCCGTTCATGATTTTTTAGCCGAACTGGAAATCACTCTCGGAAATTACGACGGGGCTTTAGATATCTTAGATAAGCCGCTTCGGACAAATCCAAATTCGCTTTCCTCGCGAACTTTGCGAGCCATCTGCTTTTTCTTCATGAAAAAAATGAGTAAGTTTGCTGAGGAAGAGCAGCGAATTCTGGCGATCAATCCGAAATACAGTTATTTATATTATCAAACCGCCGAAGTTCTTTCGAAACGTTATTTGTTTAAAGAGTCCGTCGAGTACTATGAAAAGGCGTTAGAGCTCGATCCCGAAAACTGGGCTGCCCGGGCCGGACTTGGCACCAGCCTAAGCCGATTGGGAAAAGAGGAAGCCGCTAAACAAGAGCTTGAGAAGGCCTTTGCAAAAGATCCATTCAATAAATACGTTGGTAATTTGCTGACCCTTTTTGATGAATTTCCTCAATACAAAACCCACCAAACAAAACATTTTACCATTCGCATCCACGAGAAAGATGATGCAGTTTTATCAACTTATGCCAAACAATTAGTGGAGGAAAGTTTTGCTGCATTGAATAAGAAGTACCCTTTTGATACTCAAGAATCCGTGGTTTTGGAAATTTTTCCGGAACACGACGATTTCGCGGTGCGGTGTTTTGGACTGCCCGGGGCACAGGCCTTCCTCGGGATTTGTTTTGGCAATTTGATCGCAATGGATTCCCCACGCGCCCGCACGAAAGGCGACTTTGTCTGGGGGCAGACTCTTTGGCACGAGTTGGTACATGTCACCCACTTAAAAATGACGGCAAACCGTATCCCGCGCTGGTTAGCCGAAGGGATTGCCGTCTATGAAACAGCTAAATTGAAACCGCATTGGCAAATGGGGTTGGATGTGCCGTTTATTTCAGCTTTTAAAAGCAACCGAACCTTGCCGCTGAAAGATCTCGATTCGGGCTTCAATCGACCCACCAACCCCGGACAAGTGACGCTGTCTTATTTTCAGGCCTCGCTGATTGTAGAATTTATCGTCGAAAAATACGGTCAGCAAAAATTGCTGGCGATGTTTCCGAAGTTCAAAGCCGGATTGGGAACCAATCAAGTTATCGAAGAAGTTTTTGGCAAAAATGTCAACACCTTTGATGAAGAATTTAAGTTGTTTGTGGTGCAGAAATATAAATTAGACGAAATTGATTATTCGTACGACCCGCGTGAGTTTGCTGCTCATTCGAATGATTTAGTGGTTTTTTTGTCGAAAAAATTGGAAGAAAATTCCAGCAATCCATTTCTAAATTTTCAGTTTGGTATGTACTATAAAAAAGAAGGCGACTTTGAGACCGCCATTCCCTATTTTCAAAAAGCAAAGTCCCAGTTTCCGAACTTTATTGAGGAAGAAAATCCTTACAAAGCGCTTGCCGAAATTTATATCGAAACCGGGGAGAAGTCAAAAGCAATTAAAGAGCTGAGCGCATTAACCGCTTTAAAAGGGAAGGATGCACGAGTGCTTAACTTGCTGGCTGATTTGTGCCTGGAATCAAATAATAATGAGTGTGCAGTTGAAGCCTTGACGAAAGCCATTTATATTACGCCGTTTGAGCCGGAAGTGCACCAGAAATTGGCCAGCGCCTACCTGGCTCTCGGAGAGTTCGAGCAGGCTATCACTGAGTTGCAGATTAACTTGCATACCGAACCTCAGGATTTGGCTGGCGCGCACTGCGATTTAGCGAGTGCGTTTTTGAAAGCGGACCGAAAACCTGAAGCGAAGAAATCCGCTTTAGCCGCTTTGGAAATAGCCCCGAGTTACGAACGAGCCCAGGAGATTTTACTTGCGAGTATGGAGTAGAACAGATGTTTTGTGCCCCCGGTTTACGTTCCGACGGCGACTGTCGGCACGAGATGAAAAGTCCCCTCCTTGGAGGAGATTCAGGGGTGGGTTTCTTGTTTGTTTCTTAATTTTAGCAAACTTCACGCCTGCATCAGCCCAACTCCCCAGCGGCGAGGATTTCACCTTTGTTCGAATCCGTTGGACCGATAATAATATTCGATACGGCTACGGATTCTCAACGAACGCTCCGCCCTGGGCTCACGATTTTCCCCAAGCTGAAAAAAATTTGAACCTGACGATTCAGGCACTGACAAATATTAAAGTTTCGGAAGATAACAAAGTTTTGACTTTTGACGACGATGAAATTTTCAGGTATCCCTTTATTTATGCCTGTGAAATCGGTTATTTGACTCTTTCAGATTTAGAGGTCCAAAATCTCAGAGAATACCTCCTCCGCGGCGGTTTCTTGATGGTAGATGACTTTCGCTGGCGTCATGAATGGAATAACTGGATGAGAGAAATCCGTAAAGTGCTGCCCGATCAGGAACTCCGCCGACTCGACGTGAGTCATCCAATCTTTCATTGTTTTTTTGACATAAATGACATTAATGCGCCAACTCCTTATTTAAATGAATTGCCGGAGTATTGGGGATTATTTGATGATACCGGCCGATTGATGGTGCTGATCAATTTTAATAACGACGTGGGTGACGGCTGGGAATTGCCCAAAGAGACCCCGGCCTTTTCAACCCGCTCGTATAAACTCGGTATTAATTACCTTATCTATGCACTGACCCACTGAGAAGTTAGGTAATGACAAGGATGGTTTCAAAAATTTCTCTATTTCTGCTACCCCTGACTTTTTGTTTTTCTGAAAAAGTAGAAGCCCAGGGAGGCAACGGGGACGAGTTTACCTTTGTCCGTATTCAATACACCTCCGGCGGCGCCAATTACACACTTCGCAATCGCATGGGCCCGCACTGGCAGAGTTGGACTGTGGACTATCCTTTTGCGGAGCAGAATTTAATGAAAGGCCTCAGCAACTGGACATCTCTCAATGTAGCCGATGATCCCGTTTCCTTGTCGCTTCTCGATCCTGACCTCTTTCGCTACCCATTCGCTTATATTGTTGAAGTCGGTTTTATGGTGTTAACTCAGCCGGAAGCGGACAACTTAGGTGAGTGGCTTTTGCGAGGCGGTTATCTCATGGTGGACGATTTTCACGGCCCGTTTGAATGGGAAAGCTTTGTAAATCAGATGAAAATGGTTTTTGAAAACCGGGAGATTGTCGACATTCCAATGGCGCATCCGATTTTTCACTGCTTTTATGATTTTGATAAGATCAAACAAATTCCCGGGCTGGGTGCATGGTTGGGCGGACGAACTTATGAAAAGGGCGGAATTGAAGCGCGCTGTATGGGTATCTTCGATGATCAGGATCGGCTCATGGTCCTGGTACTTCGAAATATGGACATGGGAGACGCCTGGGAACATACTTATGATCCCCGGTATCCAACTGAATATTCAGCAGAGGCCTATAAGTTAGGGATTAATTTCGTCATTTATGGACTAACACATTAAGCTGAATAATTCCTGAACCGCAAAAGACGCAAAGTATTGACAAAATTAATATTAAATCAAATTCATTATCTTTTAGCTATTTTTTAAAACTCGTCTTATATCTTATATGTTCTTAGCGTCTTAGCGCCTCTGCGGTGAAATTTATGATATTATAGTGGAGAAAATATGTTAGAATCAGTGACAAAAGTTGATGAAAACGAGGACTTGGTCTTTATCGAAAAACTGCGGGATGGTAATAAGAAAATCATCGGCGAACTCAGAAAGACTATCGTTGGGCAGGATGAGGTTATTCATCAAGTTATGCTGGCTTTATACTCAGGCGGTAATTGCCTAATCACGGGTGTGCCGGGTCTTGCAAAAACTCTACTGATTAAAACCATCTCACAGATTTTAGATCTCAAATTTAAGCGCATTCAGTTTACGCCGGATTTAATGCCGTCAGACATCATTGGCACTGACGTCATTGAAGAAGACCGTTCAACAGGCCGCCGCACTTTGGAATTTGTTAAAGGACCAATTTTCGCGAACATTATTTTGGCCGACGAAATCAACCGGACGCCGCCGAAAACACAGGCCGCGCTTTTGGAAGCCATGCAGGAGCACAAAGTCACAACGGGCGGCAACACTTATGACCTTGAGGAACCTTTCTTTGTTCTGGCAACTCAGAATCCCATTGAACTGGAAGGCACCTATCCGCTTCCCGAAGCTCAATTAGACCGTTTTATGTTCAACGTTGTTGTAGATTACCTGCCTGAAGATCAGGAGGTGCAGGTTGTAACTTCCACAACTTCCGATTATGTGCCGCAACTTGAGCGCGTCATTACCGGCAAAGAAGTGATGGAGTTTCAAAAAATTGTTCGTAGAGTGCCGTTGTCGCAGCAAGTTGCTGAATATGCGGTTCGATTGGTCGCTGCCAGTAGACCGAAAGGTGAAAAAGCTCCTGACTTCGTTAAAAAGTGGGTAAGCTGGGGCGCAGGACTGCGGGCTTCTCAATGTCTCATTTTAGGCGGCAAAGCAAGAGCGATTCTGAAAGGCAGATATAACGTTTCTATTAAAGACATCCAAGCTTTGGCTTTGCCGGTTTTGCGCCACCGTATCCTAACAAATTTTTACGCCGAATCAGAGAAAATTACTTCGGAGGATATTGTCAGCAAGCTTTTGGAAACGGTTCCGGAACCGAAGTCAGGACTATAAATCCCAATTTCGAATTACAAATTTTCAATTTCTTTGTTTTGTAATTTGACATTTGTAATTAGTTTTTTGAATTATGGCGAACCAGATAAGATTTTTAGACCCGAAGATTCTTTCCAAAATCTCCGGCATGGAGCTGCGCGCCCGTACCGTGGTTGAAGGCTTTATTTATGGCTTGCACCGCAGTCCTTACCGGGGGTTCAGCGTGGAGTTCGCTGAATACCGCGAGTACACCCCGGGAGACGACATCCGCCATATCGATTGGAAAGTTTACGCCCGCTCCGACCGGTACTACGTGAAAGAATTCGAAGAAGAAACCAACTTGAACTGCCACATTTTGCTGGACACCAGCGCCTCCATGAATTACGGCGGCAACGGCCTGTCGAAGTTGGAATACGCTTCTTACTTGACGGCGTCCCTGGGTTACATGATTTTTCAGCAGCGCGACGGCGTCGGGCTCATTACTTATGATAACCAGATTAACCAGATTATTCATTCCAGAAATAAGAAAGGGCACATGCTGTCCATTTTGCGCTACCTCGAAAAAATAGAGGCGGCCAATGAAAGCGAGATGTCCATGCCGCTGCACCAGATTGCCGAAACCATCAATAAAAAGGGTCTGATTATTTTAATTTCCGATTTGCTGGATGACCCTGCTGCTATATTACGCGGGCTGCAGCATTTCCGTTTTAAAGGTCATGACGTCATCATCTTTCATATTATGGATGAAACAGAATTGACCTTTCCTTTTAAAAACGCGACGAAGTTTGTTGATATGGAAGGAGATTCACAATTTATGGCTATACCCTCTTTGGTTCGTGATAATTATATGAAAAAATTACGGGCGCATATGTCATGGCTAAAAAGAGGCTGTGGCAGGATGCACGTTGATTACCATTTGTTAGAAACTTCTAAGCCGCTGGATTTTGCACTTTTCAGCTACTTGAATCATCGCAGTCGAAAAGACTAACCGATCTTTGCAATGACTTTTTTAAATTCTTTATTTCTTTGGGGAATGGCAGCTGTGTCTGTTCCGATCCTTATTCATTTTATTAAGCGTAATCGTGCGATTAAACTTCCCTTTGCGGCGATGCGCTTCTTGAAAGTCGATCCTGCAAAAAAGTTCAAGTCTCAAAAGCTAAAACAACTGCTGCTTTTACTAATGCGGATAGCAGCTTTTGCCTTTCTTGCTTTTGCGTTTGCTCGTCCCTTTTTTAATAATGTTGAGGGGAGCTCTGTTTGGGGCGATGAATCCAAAGCATTTGTTGTTTTGGTAGATAATTCGTTCAGCATGGGATATGAAGACAATTTCAAAAAGGCGATTGCCAAGGCAAAGGAAATTGTGAGATCTGCGCGACCGGGCGATCGGGTCACTATCATGCAGTTTTCCGAGACCACTGAAGCAATTGCTGAAACTGGAGATGATTTTTCCGGGTTATTAAATTTTGAACATCGTTTTTCGCTTTCCAAACAAAGTACGAATTACCTAAACGCCATCCAGACCGCCGAGACTGTTCTGCTCGAATCTCAGTTAGCTTCGAAGACCATTCACTTGATATCCGACTTCCAGAAATCTGCCAGCGAGAGCTTGAACCCGCACTGGACAGTCCAAGCCGGAATTAACTTGAATTTTGTGCCGATTGAAGTATCTGAATTTTCCAATATCGCTGTTGTAGATGTGCACATTTCAAGAGAGCATCGTTCTGCTCAAACCGGCGATGTGTTAACGCGCATCAAAAACTACGGCAATGATAAAAAACGACTTAAGGTGGTCTTAAATATCAATAATAAAAAAATCGCACAAAGAAACGTGACTGTTTCTGCGGATGAGGAACAAATTGTACAATTCAAACGTGTCCGCTTTCCGCAAGGAAACGCTTCCGGAAATATAGATGTTGTTTTTGAAGATGAAAGTATAACAATCGATAATCGCTATTTTTTTGTTCTGGAGGATAAAACAAAAGCTCAGTTGCTGGCGATTAACGGAGAGCCGCATAAAGATACTGTTCTAGACGAATTATTTTTTTTGGAACGAGCGATCAATCTTCCGGATTTGGCTAAATACTCCTTAATTACGACGATTCCCCAAAAAGCCAGAGCATATAACTTCAGCAACTACCGGGCGGTCATTCTGGCCAACGTTAAAAACCTGGACCGCGAAACACTACAACGACTGACTTACTATGTACGGGCCGGCGGTGGGCTTCTTATCGCACTTGGTGATAATGTGAAGCCCAAGACGTTTAACCGGTTCTTTGCTGACCTTACCCCGGCCTTTTTGACGGAACCAGCTTTTAAATCTGTGAACCGTGAAACCAGTGTGATTCTGGCCGAGGTTGATTTTCAACATTCGATCTTTAGACTTTTTGCAGACCCCGGACAGAGCGACCCTAGCTCCGCACAATTCTATCAATATTTTAAAACAAAACCATTAACCCCCGAATCCACCCTCGCTTTTTTTGATGATGGCAATCCGGCGATTTTGGAACGTAAAGTCGGGGCTGGGAAAGTCATTCTTTTTACCTCGAGCCTCGACGCCGAATGGAATAACCTGCCGGTCAAAGCAATATTTCTTCCACTGATTTATCAAACTTTAGATTATGTCGCTTCGGAGAGAAAAGGTCAAAAGTCACTGTTAGTTGGAGATTCAGTACCTTTGCGAAATGCACAGTTAACCCCTTTAAATAATTCGGATTGTGCAGTTAAATACCCTTCGGGTAAAAAAGTCGTGCCGGAGGGAGATGTTTTCTATGACACTTCCGAACCGGGTATTTATGAAATTCGGAAAAACAACAAGACGAGTTACGTTGCTGTCAATGTTGACCCGCGGGAATCCGACTTGACGCCAATTCCGCCGGATGAACTTCAGGACTTGGTTGCCCGGGTTTCGGAGACTAACATCCAATCCGTTTCCTTCTCCGGCGTCAAGCTGGACGAGCAGCAGGAAAAAAATCAAAAGATTTGGCGGTTTGTGATCTTGGGAGTAATTCTACTTTTGATAGCGGAGACCTGGTTAGCAAATAGGACATATCGGTAGAAAAATTGGCTGACAGTGAAACAAATGACAAAACAAAGGTCATTAAGTCATTTACTGTTGGCGTCATTATTTAAAGTTGTAAAGATATCTTACTTAAATGACAGCGTATCGTAATGACTCCAGATAATAACACTGGCGCTTGGTGGGTTCTAAAAGAAAGGTTTTTTAATCAGGTGATTTCTACATGAACGCCCGACATGAAACTCTAAAAAGACGCATCAACAAAGTCTGTCAACACTGGAAAATGTTGATTCTACTGAAGGGCGGCTCGATCACGTTGCTTAGTACAATTGCGGCTCTCTTGTTTGTTTTTTTGTTGGATTTCCTTTTGGAATTAGAGGGAGCAGCCCGGTTCTTTTTGATGACAGGAATTGTCACCACTTTTGTCGTAACTTTATTTTGGACGATCGTGCGGCCGTTTCTGAATGTTCCCACTGAAATTCAGCTCGCCCGTTATTTAGAAGAAAAGCACCCGCAATTGGAAGACCGTCTGGTTACTGCAGTTGAATTGGGCGGTGCTGAAAATCCCGGAGCGTCACCCCGTCTGCTGGCGCAACTTTTGGATGACGCCCGTTTTCATATACAACCTCTTAATTTATCAAAATCCATTCGCAGCAAAAGCGCAGTTGTTTGGAGCAGCTTTGCCATGGCGCTTCTGTTGTTTTTGGGAGCGATGATCCCCGCGAATCTCGATTTTTTTGCTTTGAAAACCAATCGTATCTTTTCACCGTGGAAGTTTCGGAATGCAAAACTCTTTCCCACTTTTGAAGTGTCACCGGGCAACATACGCATCCCGAAAGGCTCGGCCCGGGAAATCAGGGCCGACATAACCGGCTTCGAGCCGGAAGAGATGGTTTTGTATTATTCCGAAGGCGATTCTTCTTGGAAAAAATCAGAGATGGACATCACCGGCGATAAAGGTGTTTTTGTCTACAATTTTTTTAGTATTCAAAACGAAACAAAATATTATGTGAAAGCGGACCAGAGACTCTCCGATATTTTTACGTTTACTGTATATGATGCTCCAAAAGTAACTCGGGTGGATTTAACTTACATTTACCCGAAATATACCGGCCTCAAATCGAAAAAAGAAACCGACACCGGTGATGTCTGGGCCCCGGAAGGCACAATTATAAAGATGACCGCAGTAGCGGATAAGCGTCTTTATAAAGCCGAAATCATGCTCGGGGAAAACGAGAAAAAGCTCGAGACCTCCATCTCAGCGGATTCAGTAGTGACGGCCTCGTTCAAAGTAACCAGCGACAGCTTTTATAAAATCCGTATTACAGACACAGATGGACTCACCAATGATCCGCCCCCGGAATACTATATCCACGCGTTGCCAAATCAACCGCCGGTTTTAACGATCGAGAGACCGGGTTACGACATAAAAGCTTCCATGCTTGAAGAGGTGCCGATTAAAATTGAAGTGAGAGATGATTACGGGCTGCCTTCGCTAAAACTGATCTATACTGTAAACGGATCGGATTCAAAAGAGTTGACATTGAGCACACGCAAAACCTCAAGGGAGAATTCATCCGGACAATTCGAGCAGATTCAGGAATTTACAGCGGAATATTTATTTTATTTGGAAGACCTGAAAGTTCAGCCCGGCGATTTTTTGACTTACCATATTCAAGCCGATGACAGCCGAGACTCGAAAAATCCGGAATCAGTAACTTCAGAGATATTTTTTATTTCAGTTCGTTCGTTTGATAAGGAATTTTATCGTTCGATGTCGCAAGGAGGGCAAGGTGGCTCAAGTGGGATGGGGGGCCGGCTCTCGGAAACTCAGAAAGAAATTATTGTCGCTACCTGGAAATTGCAGCAGAAAATTCAAAAAATTGATGCGGATGAAGCGGCAAATAATATAGACATTATCATTGAAAGTCAAAAAAACTTGCGTGATGTCACCCAAAGCACGCTGATGCAAATGCAGCAAAGATCTTTATTTTCACGGGAATCGGACGGCGAAATTCCGAAGTTTTATTCTACGGCAATCGAAGCAATGGAACGGGCGCTTGTCGAGCTTGATTCAAAACAGATAAAAGACGCCTTGGTTCCCGAACGAGAGGCGTATCAAAGTTTGTTGCGGGCCGAGGTACAACTGAAGAAAATCCAGTTGCAGCGCGCGCAAGGGCAGGGGGCAGGAAGTCAGGCCACAATGGACGAGTTGGCCCAACTCTTTGATGATGAAATGGATAAGCTCAAGAATAAGTATGAGACTCTGCGCCAAAATCAACAGCAGCAGAAAAATGAACAGATGAATGATGCGCTCAAGAAAATCAAGGACCTGGCTCGCCGACAGCAGCAACTGAACCGGCAAACTCGCGACTTAGCGCGCAAAGAGCTTACACTTCAAGCGAAGAAACGCCAGATTGAAGAATTGCGGCGCAAGCAGGAAGATATTCGCCGGAAAACTCAGGAATTAACCAGGCAGATGCAGCGGAAGGGTCAGAGCAATTCAAATCTACCGCAGGAAGTCCAGGATGATTTGAGGCGGGCAGCAAATGAAATGAACAAGGCCTTGAACAATCTCCGCCAGGACAATATGAACAGGGCGGCGGCGAAAGGAACGCAGGCGTTGAATCGGTTGAAACGTCTTCAGGAAAAGCTGCAGCAAAACCAAAAAGAGTCGTTGCGGCGGCAAATTGAGAGTCTCGAGCAGCAGTTCCAGCGAATGGTTGAAGCGCAGAAAAATTTGACTGAAGATGTGGAGAATTTAAAAAACCAGGAACTACCGAACCAGAACCAACTTCGGGAAGCACGAGAAAAACAAGCAACTTTAAAGGATAATTTTGAAACCGCTAAGGGTCAGGTCAACTCATTATCCCGTCAAGCGCGCGAAAATAAAAAAGAATTCTCGCGTGAAATAAACAAATTAGCGCAGGAAATGAAACGGGCCGGTTTAGACAAAAAAATGGAAAGCGCTGAAAATCTTCTACAGCGGAATCGGTTAAATTCTGCGCTGCAGGCCGAAAAAGATATATTAAATAGTCTTGAACAACTACGCGAAAAACTGACCAATCTGCGTGGCATATTTGCAGAAACCGATGAGGAAAAACTTGATTTAGCGCTTAACCAAACCCGTCGCCTGCGCGAGAAACTGGAATCCATGAAGAGAGAAACTCAAGGTCTTGCAAGAACAAAGAATAGTCAAGAAGAAAAGCCAGGCCAATCGGGACAAAGTTCAGAGAATCGCCAGGCCGGTCAGGGTGAGAGAGGAGGGCCTGAGCAGACGGTCGATGCGCGGAGTTTGGACTGGAATAAACGGTTGGCGGAAAACTTAAGAAATCTGCAGCATATTCAAAGGGCGGTTCAAGGTGACAGTTCGCTCAGCCGGGAGTTTCGAAAGTTAAGTCAAAATATGGCGGGTATCATCCGCAGTTTTAGCGGCGGACTTCCGGAGAGATTTCAATTGATAGAAGAACAGGTGCTCGACCCGTTGAAAGCTTTTGAAGCTGAGCTGGCGCATAAGTTAGAAATGATGAAAAATAAAGAAAAACTGTTTCTGGCCCGGGAAGAAAAAATTCCACCCGAGTACGAGGCTTTGGTTGAGAAATATTATGAAGCGCTTTCGAAGACAAAACAATAGTTTCTGGATGCTGGGTGCTGGATGCTGGATTCTGGATTCTGGATCAAGCATCAAGCATCAAGCACCCAGCATTTAGAAATAACATTAAAATTTTAGAATGCTCGAATTTCTACTAAAATACAGCCCGGTAGTTTTTTCAGAAGGCGAAATCACTTTTAAATTACTTCCCTCTATTCTAGTCCTTTTGGGGATTGTGTCTTTATTTGCTGTGGCTCTTTTGCTGATTTACAGAAAAACAACTTTGCAGTTAAACCGAAAATTCAAAGGCGTTTTGATCGGTTTAAAGTTCGTGGTAATTACGCTGCTCTTGATCCTCTTAATGGAACCGGTGGTTACTGTATCGATGGTTGTCCCGCGCAAAAGCTCCTTGATCCTGCTGGTTGACGATTCCAGAAGCATGTCCATTCAGGATGCTGAAGATGACTTATCCAGGTTAGATTTTATCAAAACATTATTGGGAAGTGAAGAGGCCCCCGGGTTAACGGACAGGCTGAAGAAGAATTTTAAGATTCAAATGTATAAATTTTCTTCGGAAGTCGGACATTTGATAGGGACTCAACAATTAGCCGCCCAAGGCGCCGCAACGAACTTGGCACGGAGTTTGGCTTTTGCAGTCGATGTCGCAAAACAGAGTGCCGTCTCCGGTGTTATACTTTTCACCGACGGCGTCAATAATGGCGATGACGATCCGCTGGAATTCGCTGCCGCGATGAAAGACAAAAATTTACCGGTTTTCGTCGTTGGTGTGGGCAGTGAACGTTCCGAAGATATTGAGTTATCAAAAGTGGCAGTCAACCACTCGGTTATTGAAAATTCGGTTATTGAACTTTCGGCGCTCATTAAGAATAAAAGCTTTAACAAGAAAAAAATCGAATTGGAATTACGAGAAGAAGGCAGGATTGTAAAAAGAAAAATAGTAAATTTAGAGGGTGCTGCGACTCGAACTTCGCTAAAATTTTCTCCTCAAAAAAGCGGGTTTGTCAGATATAGCTTGAACGTGGTGGCGCAGGAAAATGAGTCCATAAAAGAAAACAACAGCAAGAGTTTTTTGATCGATAATCGCAGCAAACGCGCCCGTGTGCTTTACATTGATGGCCATCCGCGCGCCGAGTTTAAGTATCTTCGTCGAGCAATTGACGGCGACCCAAGCTTGGAGCTGGTTTCGCTGTTGCGAACGAGCCAGGATAAGTTTTACCGCCAGGGGATTAAGAATCAAAGCGAGCTGAGAGACGGCTACCCGAAAAACAAGAAGGAGCTTTTCGAATACGATGCGATCATTTTTGGCAGCATTGAGGCCGATTTTTTTACTTCAAAAGAATTGGAGAATACATTAGAATTCGTCTCCCAGCGCGGCGGTGGATTTTTAATGCTTGGCGGCAGTGAGACTTTTGGCCAGGGCAACTACTACGGGACTCCGATAGAAAAAATACTGCCGGTTGAATTACCTTACAGAAATAACGAAGGGCAGCAATTTTCTGCCACGTTTCGGGATAAATTCAAGCTGCTGCTGACCCCGGATGGATATCGAAATCCAATTTTACAGCTTGCGTCAACAGAAAGTGAAAGTCGTAATTTGTGGAGCGCCCTGCCGGATTTGGAAGGCTACAACCCGCTGGGGCGGGCGAAACCGGGCGCGACGATTCTCGCGGTCCACCCGCTGAGTGAGGCAGGGGATCCTAAAATTATTCTCGCTCAACAGCGTTTTGGCCGGGGCCGATCCATGGTGTTTGCGACCTCCAGCTCATGGCTATGGCAAATGGGGTTGCCGCACGAGGATATGAGTCACGAGCGTTTTTGGCGTCAGATTCTGCGCTGGTTGGCGCTCGCATCTCCTGAACCGATTGAATGCCATCTGGATAAGGAGACTTACGTTCCGGGTGACGAAGTAATTTTGAAAGTTGATTTGCGAGACAGCACTTTCTCAACAATCCAGGACGCCACAATTAAAGCCCGGATCACCACGCCGTCCGGGAAGAGAGTTGACGTTTTGTTTAACTGGTCCTCCAACGGCAAGGTCGAGTATGTCGGCGCTTATCAGCCCGATGAACAGGGCTTGTATTTAGTAGAAATTGAGGCGCGTTCATCAAATGGGTCATTTTTGGGTAATACAGAAGCTGCATTTTTTGTTGAAGAATCGACGGTGGAGTTTTCAAACGCGCAGCTGCAAGCCCCGCTTCTGAAAAGAATTGCTGAAATCAGCGGCGGCAAATATTATTATCAGAATGAGGCCGAAAGCCTGCCGGATGAGATTTCAGTGATGCAAAGCAGCTATTCCAAATTGGTCGAATATGATTTGTGGGATATGCCGATTTTGTTCCTGCTGCTGATTCTTATTTTGTCAGTCGAGTGGTATTTGCGCCGCAGCAAAGGACTTTCTTAATTGTTTGTAGTTCAAGCTTCAGCTTGAAAATTGATAGACAGCAAGCTAAAACTTGAACGCCAAATATAAAATATCATTGATTGGAAAATGAACTTTAAGAAATGAATATTCGAAAATTTTACTTTGTTACTTTACTTCTACTGACTCCATCCTCAATCCTCTATTCTCAATCCGCTATCAATTTCGGCGCTAGATACGCAGTTATCATCGGCGGTATCGGCGGGCAGAAAGAGTTCACCGAAGAATACTTCGACCAGACCAATCGTATGTATGACTTGTTGGTGAACGAGTTGAACTATAAATCTGCTAACGTTTTTTATTTGTTTGAAGACCTTGCTTACGATTCTTTGAAAATCAAGGCGACGTGCACGGCTGCCAACGTTCGTGATGTCATGAACCGGCTGGCAGGCAAGATGAAACCGGAAGATCAACTTTTTATCTTCATGGTCGGCCACGGCACCTTTGACGGCACCTGGAGCAAATTCAATCTGGTCGGCCCGGATTTAAAAGCCATCGATTACGCGCAATTATTGGCTAAACTCCCAACTAAGAAGGTTATTCTGGTGAATACCAGCAGCGCCAGCGGCCCCTTTATCAAAAAATTGAGCGGCAAAGAAAGGGTGATCATAACAGCGACCAAAAGCGGCAGAGAATATTTCGAAACTAATTTCGCCAATTTTTTTTTAGACGCCTTCACAGCGAATCAAGCAGATTTAAACAAAGACAATCGCGTGAGTATGTTGGAGGCCTTTGAATTCGCTAAAACCAGCCAGGACAAATGGTACGAAGATCAGCGCCGGCTGCGCGCCGAGCATCCCCTTCTCGATGACAACGGCGACGGCAAAGGTAGCCAGGATTTGGCAGAAGCCGACGACGGCAAATGGGCAAGCCGGGTTTACTTGGCCGGGCTCTCGTCTGAACTGCAAACGAGTTTGCAACGCGCAAAATCCGGCGCTCAAGCGCCGGCCGACAGTCTGAGATTGGAAAAATTGGCTTTGGAACAGCAGGTTGACGATTTAAAAGCGAAGAAAGAGCAACTCTCCTCCCAGGCTTATACCAGCCAGTTAGAAACTCTGCTTGTGCAATTGGCAAAGACGAATCGACGGTTGAAGAAATTGAAAGCTCTTGCTCAGTAGTTGTCGCCTGTTCTTTTATCAATTTCCGTTCGAGATTTGAGTCAATGAGAATTACTATTCTCATCGTTACAACGAATCTAGTTTCCGATTCGCCTCATCAACACCAGCTTGAAGATTGCACACCTGATATAATTCTTTCGTCTCCTCCCAGGCAGTTTTGGCCTTCGAAATTTTGCTGCGCTTCTCAAGAACCAAAGCGTAGCCGCGAAGAGCGTTTGCCAAGTCACCTGTTTTTGTTTGAGAGTCAGCTTTGTAAATGCCTATTGCCTTTCTGTAGTTACTTTCTGAATCAGCACATTTACTAGGTGCGCGTTGTAAATCCGCGATATGTCTTGTTGAGTGTGCAATCCTGTCTGAATTGTTGGATTTTTTTGTAAAACCCTAACCTGGATAAACCAGAAATTCCAATAAACAAAATCCCAAATATCAAATAAATTCCAAATCTCAATAATTTTAAAACACAAACCCATTATAAAGCGACCTATAGATAGGCAATTTTTTGGTCATTGATATTTTGAATTTGATTATTATTTGTTTTTTGAGTCTTGTTATTTGCAATTTCCTGCCAAAAAGCTTGTGCTCGAATGCTTTTATCGAGTATGGCAGAAAATAACTTGCCAGTTACTAATGATTGTTGGCAAAATTCCAGGGCTTTGGCAAGATTGTCGTGATCCGACTCAAATTGCGCGTATAGATGAAATATTCGTCCGAGAGAATTGTAATTTATCATCTTTACTAAGTTCTTGCGCCATCTTTACCAGATCTCGGCTGGAGCGGGTAGTTGGTGCCTTGCCTGTTGATCAATTGCTTATCACGACAGACGTGCGCGCATATCAGGATACTCATTGGAACTGTGACGATGAGTCCGAGACCCAATAGTGCTGCGCCGAGCATGTTGAAAAGCAGGAGGAAGAGGGATATGAGCATCAGATGCCCGCGTCTCCCCTGGGTCACTTGATTACTGAGCCTCAGCGCTGTCTTGGGCCCGGTTTGTCCCTGGGCGACGTAAGAATAATGCCGGACCGAAGCGAGCCATACAGTAAAGCCCCGGAGCTACTAGGAGCGCCGTTCCAATCAGTATTGCCGGTAGCAGTAACATCTTGAGGACTAGAAACCTTAATGCCAAACGGTGATCGAGTAACTTGCTGCGCCAGGATTGAGGTGCCTTCTCGAAAGCACCGAGTGCACTTCGAAGGATCGCCGCCTCCCAGTAAGCTGTTCCCCAAAAGTAAGATAGATGGAGCACTGACCAGATCGGACGACCCGGTCTACTGCTGATGTTCACGACCAAAAACTCAACGATCAGCCAAACGCTTGCCCATCCTAGCAAGAGCAACAGCATCCGCGGAGCCTGAGACGGGTAGCGCGAGACCGCCCAATGAAATGCGGTTGCAAGGCTCAACTCCCCCAGCTCTCTGGCGTTGGATTGGACTAGCATAGCGTGTTTTGCCATTTTGAATCCGATCTGGGTGGCCTGGAAAGACCTGACGGCTGGCGGTTAACCCCACAAAAACGCGAACTTTCGAAATAGTAAAAACTGGATACGTCTTGTCCTGAGTTGAACCGCATGTTATATGCTACTATGCACCCGGCTTACTTTTGTTCTTTTTGGAAAGTCCTATACCAATAACCAAGAATACGAGCCAAACCAGATAGCTCGGAAACCACAGTGACCACCAAGCTTCACCACCAACCCCTAGCACGTATAGATTAAATACGTTGAGAACAAGAGATATGGAGAGCCCTATTAAGCCCATTTTTACGAAAGGATGTTTATTATTCATCAGGTATTCTCCGTCATAGACACTTTTTTATAGTATAGTGCTATTATCTATCGTTTGTGATGCATATAACAACCCGGTCAGTCGCGCCGACGCATGAGCACTGATCTATGAAAATGAACTTAAACTTTCCGTTCCTCAAAACTCTGAAATCGCGCTACCGGTAAGGCGTCGGCGGCACTGAAAAGTTAGGAAAGTCCGCACCCAAAACAAGTGGCAAGCGCCCCAAAAGCACGGCACTAAAGGCGCGTGCCACCCAACTTATTTTGCGGCATGGGCACCCGCGCGAAGTTTCAATTGCTTAATGCATTATGCCATATTGTTCATTTAATTTCATCATTCTTTCCATCACTTCGGGAGGCGGAGGCTCTGTTGCAAGAGGAGGAATTTCAAAGGAAGTAACCGGAACCGTCAAATCAATAAAATATTGGTCTAAACCAGCGGGATAAAGTCCTACATGAACATGCAGCATTTCACTCATGATTTTAAACTCGTGTTTAACATTACGTGGTAAAAAAATGAACTCCCCTTTTTTCGCAGTAAACTCCTCCTCACCAACTTTGAACCATACTTCTCCTGCCAAAATATAATAGGTTTCGTCTTCATAAGTATGGATATGCGGTGGCGGTTCAAAGCCAGGAAGCGCTTTAGCCTCAAATAACGCATACAAACCTCCTGTATCTTCACCTCTGGCTAAAAATTTAAGAATAGCACCAGGCATTGCGCGGGCATCTTCGACCGAAAAGTTTCTTTTGTAAACGGGTAATGATTTTGACAGATGCCCTGATGATTCTACAGACTTTGCCTCAGACTGCTTCTCCGCTGCCTTGTTACAACTAAGTAATGTTAAGGCTGCTACAAGGCCAAGAAACAACAGCAAAACTATTCGACTACTCATAGTGTACCTCCATTTTTTGAGACAAGCAAAAGCATGCACCAGCTTTGAAAGCTGGCCGTTTCAGCAAATCCAGCAGTACAGTATCTACCTCCCTTTGGCCTGATAAGCGATGTGGCGGCCAACATTAAGGATTTTATGCGTAGTTGAGCCAAACGCATACCACCTTCGTTGCGTTTAATCTCCATACTTTCATTTATCACAAACGTTTAGGCGCGACTGCTCAATTACGCATAAAATCTTGTTGGACCAAGCCGCGACCTCATCCCAAGCTATGGGTATTAATCCCCGAGCTTTTTTAAAGTATTTTTTTAAGTGTAATTTTGAAATATGCAGCTCAAAGCATGTTATATTGATACCGCGGCGGGTGCCCTTGTCATCACGTTGACACAACTTACACAGCCTTTTTTTTGTGGCACGTGCCACAAAAGTCTCTTTGATGTCAGGGGCACCCGCGCCCGGCTGACTCTCATAGATGAAATAACACCTTCAGGTGCGCCATCCCAGAAAACCTGAATCGGTGATTTGATAGACGAGACTATCATGACCACCTGCGTCAGGTCTTGTCCCAACACAAACACCGCCGATTTTTTCGACAGCCTGCTGAGAGCGTAAATTCTGGGTGCCAACCAGGAAGACCACGCTGCCTACAAATCTAAAGGCGTGCTGTAGCATGAGTTGTTTCATTTCTCTGTTATAGACGCCGCCCCAATGCGACCGAGCCAAGAAGGTCCAACCAATTTCGACTTCGTTCTGATTGCGATCATATCCATGAAATCTGGACGACCCAATAGCTTTACTATCCTTATTGTCAATAGCAATCAGCGCCCCACCCGATTCTAATGACTCACGAAAGAAATCTTCAAAGACCTTCTTCTGGTAGCGATCTTTGACTGGATGTTGCTCCCAGATGAGCGGATCTGCAGCTACGGCGAAAAGATCACCTAAATCCGTAGCTTGAAGCGGTCTGAGTTCAAGGAGATCGCCTTTCAAGGTTGGTTGGAGTTCAAAAACCACTTTTTGATTCTTTTCCTGAAATAAAGTTATTCACAATGTGCGCTAACGCAAAAATAAGCCGCGCGTTTTTTGCGTCGGCTTGATTTTTTTGTGTACGCCCGGCATGGGCATGAACTAATGGGGTGTAAGTCCCCTATAGGTGAACTCCTGTATGTTTTAAAGTACAGAAACTATTAGCAAAAGGCAACTGCGGTGCCGCGAGGTTCTGTGGGAAGGAAGCCTGTAGCAAAACAGTAAGCCGACGAACAGAAACATCATAGAAGGCCGAGTCCATGGGGAAGTTAGCCATTGATAACAAAGCCCTGAGTTCAATGGATACGGTAAATGATGCGGTTGTGCTGTGAAAGTTCATGTTCTTATCCGGGGAGATCTGCTTAATCATGCGATGTTGAATTTCGTGTTAAGCCCGGCAGGGCCCACCGGGAAACCAAGCCCAGGCATGTCAATGAGCTATCAGTTGACATGAGATACGAACCGGATAGCGGCCACGAATCTGAATTGTACCGGATTTAATGGACACACCAAACATCAAAGGTTGTTTTTTATCTTTTAATTTAT
>SMXC01000195.1 GCA_004356825.1 Caldithrix sp. | reverse complement strand
GATATTGCAAGAGGTTGCTTTGCATTGGCGGTCTACTTATTATTTCGGTTGTGTTGATGGCGCATTCGGAAGGATTCGCGCAAGAACTCGGAGAGATATCAGGCATAGTGACCGACGCCGAGACAGGAAAATCCCTGGCAGAAATAAATGTGAGTGTTAAAGGCACGACTCTGGGGGCAGCTACGGATCGTCAGGGTCGCTACAAAATATCCCGCGTCCCGCCGGGCAGCTACGCATTACTTTTCTCTGCGGTCGGCTATACGAACCTTGAATTAATAGTCGTTGTAGCTGTTGAGGAAATAACGACAATGGATGCGCAATTGACGGTAGAGGCGATAGAATTAGGAAATGTTATGGTTTATGCTGCTTCAAAACGCTCGGAGCGCATTACTGATGCTCCGTCAGCAATAAGCACGATTAGTGCTTTAGAAGTTCGGCAGATTGCAAGCACAGGACAACTGCCGCGGTTGTTCGAAGCGCAGCCGGGAGTAGATATTGCTCAAAATGGCATTAATGATTACAACCTGAACATCAGAGGGTTTAACAGCTCGTTGAACCGGCGAGTTCTGGTTTTGATAGATAATCGGGAACTGGTATTTGCCATGCTTGGTGCACAAGAATGGAGTGCTCTTAGCAGACCTTTGGATGATCTGGGCCGTTTGGAAATTGTACGGGGACCGGGATCGGCCCTCTATGGCGCCAATGCATTCTCCGGAGTGATTAACATTACCACACCGTCTCCGAAAGAAATAGTCGGCACAAAAGTATCCCTGTCCGGAGGTGAACTCAGCAGTTTTAGAGCAGACATAAGGCATGCCGGTGTCACAGGCCCCTGGGGGTACAAGATTAATTTTGGCTATAGTCGAAGCGAGAGCTGGGATCGGTCTCGCAATATAACGCAAGCAGAATTGGATGCTCAAGAATATGAAGGATTAACTCCGGAAGCTTTTGCTCTTCGCGGGGACGACTTACAGTCCACATATGGCTCAGGCAGGATCGATTATGAATTGGCAAACGAAGGGCTTTTCACGCTTGAGGGCGGATTGGCCCAGGTGGAGAATCCAGTATATATAACCGGTATTGGACGCTTACAGCTTGATAAAGTGCATCGACCCTGGGCTCGTGCGGCCTTTGCTTCGGATGAGCTCTTTTTTCAGGCTGATTACAGGGGAAGAAAAACGTTTGATAACCATATGGTGTCGCAGGCTTCTGGTGCTGCTCTGAAAGATGACAGCCGTGACTTCGATTTTCAGGCTCAGACCAATTTTTCAGCACTAGAAGAAAAACTCCGCGTTATTATAGGCGCGTCGCATCGATTTCGGCATGTCGATACCGACAAAACCATCCTTCCGGAGGTATTTGATGAGACCTTTTCGGGCCTTTTCAGCCAAATTGAATATGAGCTTTCTGACAAAATTAATCTGGTCGGCGCTACCCGCATAGATGGCAGCTCGGTGCACGATACCCAGTTTTCACCTAAGCTGGCCATAGTTTTTTCACCCACGGTTAATCATTCATTTCGGGCAACCGTTAATAGTGCATTTCAGACGCCTAATACTGGTGAACACAGATTGAGATTGCCTGCCGGCCAACCCGTAGATTTGGCGCCTTTAGAAGCCGATATCGAGGCCGCGATCGGCGTTGCTTTACCGCTCAATTTTGGGATTACTCCGGTTCTAGCGCTCGGAAATTTTGATCTGGAAGTAGAGAAAATAATCGGCTACGAAGTTGGTTACAAGGGTGTGATCGGCGCAAAGGCTTTCATAACCGCTGATGTTTATTTTAGTCGACTTAAGAATTTCATCACGGATTTGCTTCCTCGAGTTAACCCGGCCTACGCGGCCTACCAGGTTCCTGACGGTATTGACCCTGCTCTGGAGCCGATTATCATGGATGCTCTTCAAAATGAGCTAGGTTCTTCTTTTCCCCTGTTTTCAACACTTCCGGACGGGTCGCAAGCTTTGGTGGTTTCTTTCGGGAATGCCGGAGAAGTTGATGAATGGGGTGTTGAACTGGGCCTTAACTATTATTTGACCAATGAAGTTTTCTTCAGCGGAAATTATTCGTTATTTAAGTTTGATGTTAACGATAGAACGGTTGCTATAGGAGATAACCTTATTCCTAACACACCCCGGCACAAGTTTAATCTTGGCCTGACATACCAGAGTCGTCAGGGATTTGATGCAGGTGTACATGTGAAATATGTGGATAGATTTGACTGGGCCGCCGGGAGTCTTGTCGGTCCTATCCCTTCATATACACTGTTGAATTTGAAGGGTGGGTACCAAGTAACCACTGATGTACGTCTTGGTTTGGTGATAACAAATCTCCTAGATAATGACCATTACGAGATTTTCGGAGGTTCAGTCATTGGAAGACGTGCACTTGGCTCTATCACGCTTGAACTCTAACCAAGATTTGACGTCCAAAAGGCATTGGATACGGATCAAAGAATGTTGGCTATTTAGTTCTGGGAGGAAAGATAGAGGCTTTCAAACAGATTTGCCAAATGATGGGAATCTCAAGCCAATCTCCTACAAATACATTGAAGCTAACTGCGGTAAGAGAAAACTCAAAAGGGGAAGATTTAACGAAGCAAATCGTCTTGCTGAACGAATGGTTAGCGCACATCCTAGTAGTCCCAAAGGGCAGGATATTCTGAGTTTCATAACCAGAAATAGCCAAAGTGGAGTCCAGACAAAATGATTTATTTATGGGTCGGGAAGTTTGCATACGGGTGGAGCGACCTGGAAAAGTCACTCTGAACCTGAGTTCACGATTGCTGGGCTGACATTCATGGTTCGGTGCGCGAAGAATCTTTGTAATTGGTGCTCGTGGAGAGATTCTTTACAAACAAGCGCCGCTGTTGAGAATCAATTTGAAGCAATCTCTCCTCAGAGAAAGTATAACAAATCAAGAACGGAGGATGAGGGTTGGCATGAAAGATGTGGACAAAAGTAAACAACAGCTTATCAGGGAAGTGGAAGAGCTACAAAAGGAGATCAGCGAGCGTCGGCGGGCGGAAAAAGCGCTGCGGCAAAGTGAGGAGCGGTTTAGGCTGGCCGTTCAGGGTTCCAGCGATGGCTTGTGGGGTTGGCCAGATATTACTAAAGACGCCGAGTGGTGGTCCCCACGCTGGTACGAGTTGCTCGGATATGAGGACAGGGAAGTGGAAGCCAGCTATTCGAACTTTACGGCGTTCTTGCATCCGGACGACCGCGAGACGATGAAAGAATGTGTCCGGGCCCACTTTGAAGAACGCGTTCCATTTGACCTGGAGTACCGGCTCAGGACGAAGTCCGGGGAGTATCGCTGGTTCAGGGGACGCGGTCAGGCCCTCTGGGACGAGGATGGCAAGCCGTTCAGAATGACGGGTTCTATTCGAGACATCACCGAGCGCAAGCAAGGTGAAGAGAATCTGCCAATGAGCCTGGAATACTTAGACACAATCCTTTTGAATTTGTCCGTGGGGGTAGCCATTCTGGAAGGTCCGGAATTTCGCTATTTCAGAATCAATCACGTGCTTGCTGATATCAATGGAGTGTCCATAGAAGATCATCTCGGCAGGCCTCTGGCCGAGGTTTTGCCCAATGCAGCGGACGATATTATACCCAGGTTACGCGAGGTATTAGAAACCGGGGAATGCACCCCCAATCGGGAGTTCAGTACAAGGTTACCAGGGGAACCCAACAAAACTCGTCATTTCATTGATTCATTTTTTCCCATCATAGGAACTGATGGCAAACCCAAGGCTGTCGGCGCAGTCGTGCTGGATATTACCGAGCGCAAGCAGGCGGAGGAGACCCTGTCTTTAAGCAGAACTCGTTACCAAACACTTTTTAATGATTCGCCCGTGCCCCTTTGGGAAGAAGACTTTACCGAGTTGTATGCCTATTTGGAAGAACTCAAGGAAAAAGGCGTCCGCGATTTCAGAGCCTATTTTGATAAAAACCCGGCCGAATTAAGTGTTTGTGCTCAAAAAGTTGAAATACTGGATATCAATCGAGCGACCCTTGAATTACACCATGCCAAAAACAAAGAAGAACTACTCGGTAATCTGGATAAAATATTCACTGAAAAATCTTTTGATGTTTTTAAAGAAGAACTCATTGCTTTTGCTGCAGGGCAGTTGGAATTTGAGGCAGAGGCAGAGGTAAAAACGCTAACCGGCGAGCCAAGACATATTTTGCTGATATTAAGAATTGAAAAAGGCGAGCCGGGTTCAATCAGGGCGGTGCTTGCAACAATTGACATCACCGAGCAGGTACGGACACAAAAAAAGCTTAAGGAAAGCCAAGAAAAATTTTCCAAAGCTTTTTATAATCACCCAACCCCAATGCAGATTACTAATGGTAAGACTGGTGAAAGAATAGATATCAATGAAAGTGCTATTAGGCTTTATGGATATTCTCAAGAAGAGATTCAAAAGGGCCGAGAAGAGATTCTACAGGGCAATTTGTACTCAGACACTATAGCGGTGGATCCTCAGAAACAGAAAAGACTACTTGAGAAGCTATTGAGGGTTAGGCTCATTTCTAATTACCCTCTTGATATTATCACTATATCGGGAGAAGTCAGAAACCTTCTTGTCAGTTTATCACTGCTTGATATTGATGATGGTAATTTGGTACTAGCAGCCTTTGTCGACATCACTGAGCGCAAGCAGGCAGACGAACAACTCAAGAAAAACATTGAATTTGAAAAATTCGTCTCCAAAATTTCCACCAAATTCATCGGTCTATCCGGAGCTGCATTCGGACAGGCCATCCAAGATTCCCTTGTACAGATAGGTAGGTATTTTGAGGTGGATATAGTCAGGCTTTACCGACTATCTATACAGGGAGATGTTTTAGAAATCAGGAATATGTGGCGGAATGAAAACTTTGCTCCCCCGGAAGAAATGCCTGAGATTCATAAATTAAAATATCCTAACCTTGCTTCTCATTACTCACGGGGAGAATCCGTTGTATTTGGCAGCTTCGATGAAAGTCCGGAATGGCCGGAAATGCGCAAAATCCTGAAATTCTTTGGAACAAAGGCCGGTGTTGGCGTCCCATTAGAAATTGATGGTTCGGAAGTTGATGTTTTCGCTATGGATAAGGTTCTGTCGGAACATGAATGGCCTAAGGATATTGTCGAGCATTGCAAAACTATCGGGCATGTGATGCTTAGCGCCATTCTCCGAAGGGAAACAGAGGTCGAACTCCAGGACAGCTATCACCAAGTCAAGCGGTTGAAAGATCGCCTTGAGCAGGAAAACATCTGTTTACAAGAAGAAATTAGAAGTGAACATAGGTTTAAAAAAATCATAGGTAATAGCAATGAGTTGCAATATATCTTGCATCGGGTGGAAGAGATTGCCCCCACAGATGTGACGGTACTTATTTTAGGAGAAACGGGAACGGGAAAAGACTTGATTGCGAGGGCAATTCATAGTGCCAGTCAGCGCAAAGATCGACCGCTCGTGATAGTGAACTGTGCTGCGCTGCCTCCCAATTTGATCGAAAGTGAGTTATTCGGTCATGTGCGGGGCGCCTTCAGCGGCGCCCATGCAAACCGGACCGGCCGTTTCGAGTATGCGAATGGTTCCACCTTATTTCTGGATGAGATTGGAGAACTTCCCATTGACCTGCAAGCAAAACTATTACGGGTCCTTCAGGATGGCGAGTTCGAGCGAGTGGGCAGTTCAAAAAGCATCAAAGTGGATGTGCGGTTGATCGCTTCGACCAATCGAAACCTGGAAGAGGAGATGAGAGAGGGGCGCTTCCGGCAGGACCTCTACTATCGACTCAATGTTATTCCCATTACACTTTTACCGCTTCGGGAGCGCAAAGATGATATCGTGTCCCTGGTAGAGCATTTCGTTCAAAAATATTATCGGAAGCATGGCAAGGAAATTAAGAAAATTACTCGGAAAACCATGGATGTTCTGCGGGGTTATCACTGGCCTGGAAATGTCAGGGAATTAGAGAACACCATTGAACGGGCAGTCATTACCTCCCCCGGCCCCAAACTGCAGGTTGAATTACCGGTTATATCTGCTGAGCTTTTTGAAGCGAATAAAACATTAAAAGAAATAAGACGCGTCCATATTAGTAAAATGTTAAAGAAAACCGGATGGAAAATCGCGGGTGCCGGCGGTGCGGCAGAAATATTAGGGATGCATTCCAACACCCTTCGTTCGCGCCTGGAAAAACTTGGGATCTCTAAACACGAAATCCAATCTTAGAATACGATATTTCGCATCTCTTACGATATATCGTACAATCAAACCCTCCTCTCTCCCCGTTTACTAACAAACCTTAATTAGTCAACCTACATAATATCAACAAGTTATAAGTCATATTGTGCCCTGAATTAATTTTGGCATGATAGTTGATCTCACTATTTTCATCATTTCCATATCTCTTAAGAGTCTGTTGCAAATGAGATAGGGGCAGATTGCAATGTGCCCCTTGCCTTCAACAATCGTTGAACCTGAGGTTGAGCATTATGCCCAAATTAATCATCAGAATGAAGACGCGTCCTC
>SMXC01000194.1 GCA_004356825.1 Caldithrix sp. | reverse complement strand
ATATGGCTAAACACTCACCTTGTAGGCCATTTCGTGCTTCTCGCATCAAAGCTTCATGCTGTTCAACTGCGCCATACACTTCTGATATTTCCTTGGCTTACCAAGCTCTTTCCAAATTTCCGCAGCTTTGGCGTACTCTCCGAGTTTCTCATAAATCTGAGCAATCTTTGCTTTATTTTTATCAGTTTTCAGGTACATCTCCAGCGCCTTTTCATAATGACTCGTTTTGTAATAGGCCTCCCCCGCTTTACTGAATCTTTCAATTTTCTCAAACATTGGGGCTGATTTTTCATGCTGCCCTGCGACGCCATAGTAGTGCGCGGCGTCATCGATGAACCCATATCGCTCAAATAACTGCGCCAGTTTTAAGAACTCTTCTCTGTCAACCAAAATCATTTTCGCATCATGAATGCGCCCCTCTCTCATCAACATATCAAGGGCTTTTTCATTATGGTCCGATTCGGCGAAAATCTCATAGTTGTTTTCTGTCAATTCTAACTGCTCTAATACCCGATTAAAGTCTTCAACCTTCCCCAGAAAAAAGAGTTTGATGGCAGACACCTCAGATATGTCTTTGACTAATTCCTTGTACTCGCGTTTAAATTTTGTTTTCAAGTGCGCCCAATATTCCCGATCATAAAAGGTAAGGTCTTTTAGATAATCGAAGTAATAATTATAATGCCGGCTTTTCTCCAGATACAACATTTTTTTTTCTTCAAGGTACTCTGAAAAGCCCAGCCGCTCCAGAATTTGAGCCCATTTGAACATCTCTTCATCACTGGGATGACTCGCAAAATACCTATCCATCAGAATGATCAAAGGAGATTCTGTCTTAAGCTGGTACTCATAATCATATCCGGATAAAGTATAGGTATAAAGTAGGTGACTCAAAATAAACTCTGCCCCCACTTTCAGTTGACCTTGGCGGAGACAATATCCAGCGATCTCTTCCAGCATTTTGCGATTTCGTAGGCATTTTTGCCAATACTGTAGCGCTTTCTCCTTTTGTTCACTTTCCATAGCACAGACTCCCGCCCGAACATTATCATTGGCGAATGAGAAGCAAAATTCGGCGGATTCATATTGTTTCTGGTGCAGAAATTTCTGGCCAATTTCGCTGACTTTTCCAAAAAGGACATGCCTTGCCACCCGCCTGGCACCAACAAAATGATTCTGCTTATCTTCTTCAGATTTCAGGTAGTTTACCAGTGATGCTTGAAAGTCTTTCGACTTCTGGTAGGCCTTAGCGGCGTTGTAATGATCCGCAGCTAACTCGTAAGACCGGGCCGCACCGGCAAAATTCTTCAGTTTAAAATAACTCTCAGCGGTACCCAAATGATCGTTCATGACAACGAATCTGATTAATGCGGGAAAATATTTTCTCTTCTCATAAAAATCCTGTGCCTCAGAAAATAAATCCGCTGTATCCGGTAACCGCTTCAAAATTTTGACGGCGTTATCGAAATCTCTGACTTTCTCGTATATTTTCAGCAGATTGGCATAATCCTCGGTTTGAGAATAGATTGAGATCAGACGATCATCCCGTTTCAGGCGTTGCCACAGCTTTTTGGCATTGTCAAAATCCTTGGCTGTTTCATATAGCGCTGCGGCTTTCTCAAAGTCTTTAATTTTCTGGTAAAGGGCAGCGGATTCCTTATGCAGACCTGCCTTCTCATAATAGAGTGCGGCTTGTTGTTTATCGTTAAGCCGCTTGAGACTTACCTCTGCGGCTTCATCATATTTCTCCGCCTTAACCAGAAACTCAAGGGCTTCCCGATACGCCTTCCGTGATAAATAAATATCTGCCAGCTCTCCAAAACGGCCTTCTTGTTCTAATATTTTTAAATGACACCGGAACGCGTTTTGCTTGTTTTTCAATTTCTGCCATAACCGGAACGCCTGATCGTAGTTTTCATTTTTCTCGTAATAAAAGGCCGCTTTTTCTAATTCTCCAATCCGTTCAAAGCTGGCGGCTGCGACCTTAAAATCCTGCCGCTTTTCGGCGTCATAGGCTGTGGCTTTTAAGATCAGGTTGTCTTCCCCAGCATTCTTGTAACACTCCATAGCGGCTTTGAAATAGTCACGCTCAAAAAAGTAATGTCCCTGTTCCAGCCACTCTTCGGGGGTGGAAATGACATTCCAAATGCTGCCAATGTAGTTCAGATCATCGGTGGCATAGACTTTATCTCGAATAGGCTCGCTGCGCCAAATCAGCGACGATTGGTCACCGTCATAAATCAACAAATCTTTCTGAGTCCGAGTAATGGCCACGTAAAGCAGGTTGATTTCATGTTTGATCTTTGCCTGATGAATGTCGCGGTTTGATTCAGTTAAAATGACCTTCCAGACATCCTTTGTGCGGATATCGCTGCCAAATTTCCAGAGCAACACCGTCTCGAATTCCAGCCCTTTGGCCTCAGTGATGGTAAAAATGAGTTCCGTTTCCAGAGATTTTTTCAGTTGAATTTTCTCTTTTTCGGTTCGAACCAGAATGGTTTTTTTTGCGCCGGTGCTGCGAATATTTTCCAGCATTCTCTGTTGAGATAAATTCTGAACCACCACCGGCGGACGCCCTTTATATTTCCAGTCCTCTTTCAACTCTTCGGCCCGGCTTCCCAGCAGCCCGGCCTTCAGATCCAAAAGAACATTCGACAATTGCACAATGCTTCCGGAACTTCTGAAATTCAAGTTTAAGAAATGAAGCTGCGGGATTTTCAGTTCTCGCTCATAAAAATGTCGTTTCAATTCTTCCCATCGAAATCCGCTGGGATTAACAATTTGTTTGGTGTCCCCGCTCAATAGGAGGTTTATTGGATTACGGGCGATATAAAAAAGCAGTTCATGCTGCACATCCGTTAAATCTTGCACCTCGTCGCAGACCACCAGGTCATAGCGGTGCGTGTCCGAATCGTGTTCGCTCAATAAATTCGTCACCTCTCTGGCCAGATCCAATTCATCCCACAACCCCTCACGGTCGAGTTTGTCCTGATACCATTCGAATACGTGGTACAGGCGCTGACGATCGAGAGGAAAATTGGGTGCCTTCTTCTTTCCCATCGCTTCATAATCGACAAAGGAGAGATATTTTTTCTGCGTCAATTCCCTTTCTTTCAACAAGAGATTCAAGGTTCGATCAAGGACAGTTAACACTCGATCGCCTTGTTCTTCAATGTAGTATTTGAGATTCCTGGAAAAAGTTTTGAGATCGGCATGCAAATATTTTTGAACAAATTTTTCCACCTTTTCCAGGGATTTTAACCGGGCGAACGTCAGGAATTGTTGTTGAAGCGCACTCAAGAAGGTGGGCGAAACCGGCTTGTTTTTTAAGCGCTCCGGGGCATTTTTCAGAATGTTGATATTGATGTGCGGCAGCGCTCCCTTGATGATGGAACGGATTTCTTCCCAGATTAAAGGGGTGTCGTACCGCCGCGCCTGGCTGTTGGACAAAACTATTTCATTGAACCTCTCGAAATGGACTTCCTTTTCTGGCGGAAAATTTTTGTGGTACTTGTCGGCGACCTCCAGACAATACTCCTTGAAGGTAAAAAAATCGGGGGGAAAATATTCGTTTTTTAACGGGCTGGCATTCAATAAACCCTGGTACAGTGTCCGGGCAGTATCTCTTAAGTAGCGGTTGTAAGTGATGAACAGTTTCTTCTCTTTCGCCAGCGGTAATTTCAACAAGTAGTAGATGCCGAGGGTGGTTTTGCCGCTGCCAGCCGTACCCGAGACCAGGAGCGGCAAAGGTCTGGCCAAAACCTCCTGCTGCTCCGGTGTCAGGTAAAGCTGCAACTGCAATTCGTCCTGTTGGTAAGATTGAATACGCTGCCAATTCTCTTCGTCTAAGCAATGCCATCTCTGGCTGGCCGAATCATCGGAGATTTTCTGAGTAATGCTTTCCTGAGTGAAATAGCTATCACTTAGATCTTCCAGAAGAATCTCGTCCATGGATTCCTTCTGGTACGGTTTAAATTGCAGGAAGGGAACATTGGCAGGGAGGATGTTTGTACTTTTATGACTTACCGCATCATGAGCAACGATGCCCCAGACATAGACCAACAGGTTTGAAGCGCCATTTTCTTTATCGTTGCCCAAAGTGAAAAGAATCCGGTTTGACCGGTCAAGTCTGGCCTCAAAGACGGCCTTGTTCCCTGCCAGGCTCTTGAGCTTTTTGACATTCAGGCCGCCTTCCCAGTACCCGATTTCTAAATATTCAAACTTCTGCCGCACTTTTTTGCGGTAATCGGATGGTTGATTGAGCAAATACTTTTTGAAGCAATCATTGATGAGAATCTTGATCATTTAAGTCACCTCAATATTTTTTGAGATCTGCTAACCATGGATATGACGGCAATGTAACTTAGGGCAGATTTAAAGTCAAGTCGACTTCTCACAGCATTACTGAATGTCACTTATTTTTTGTCCACTCCCGGGAAAACCAGTGGCCTCTGCAAATGGGGTGGGCACCATTTCCCCAACATAAAGGCGGGACAGGCCGGTGGCTGAGGCCACCGGGCTGCCGGGTTTTCATTGTAATTTTGTTGCTGCAAAGACCTTAAGGAAGACAAATGCCGGCTCTCGACGGTCGTTTAAAGACAAGGCCACAAAACTGACGACAAGTTCGGATAATTTCAAGTTCTCGGCTACGACGGCTGAATTCGGCATGTTGCTGCGGGATTCGGAATTCGAGAGTCAGCCTTCTTATGAAAATGTCTTGGAGCTAAGCCAAGAATGCAAAAGGGCAGGACACGGAAGGATACAGAACCGAGTTTGTGAAGCTTGTCAAGAAAGCTTCGCTGCTTGCAGTAAATTAATTAATAACATTTCTCACTTGCGTATCCATCATCTAAACAACGACTTAGATGTCATTATGAGCACAAGACGCACAGTTTTTCATTTCTGCAACAAATCATCGTGCGAAGAATCTGCAACGCCTCCAGATTCTTCGCGCCAAATACGGTTGGCTGAGGGCACACATTCAGTACTTCGCTTTCAGAATAACGTACTTGCGAAGTGAAAAATGTTAGTTAATTATCGGTCAGCTCCCGGAGGTTCCGAATCTCCGGGAGGCCTTATGCCAACCCCGATTATTTGCCGACTTCGGCGGGTTCCCCGGCGATCAAAAAAATTATTGAAATACTTTATCTATTTTCTTGTCGGGCTCTTGCGATATGGAAAACAACAGCACCAAACAAACGAGTCCGGATTTCTCAGAATTGCAATACCCCAGATAATCAATAGTGCAGGTCCAAAAAACTCCCAGAACTTCCATGGGATGAGTTCTAAAGTCTGCAGAAGCAGGAGTACCCCCAGTGAGAGAATGAGGACACCCCAAAATTGAGCATTTTTTTCTTGATTCATATTGATACCTTCCCTTTAATTTTCTTTGTACGATTTGTCTCCCATTTGTCGATTCTATCGAGAAAACCGGAGCAATAATGCTCTTTGGTTTTTTCCCCGGTGAGAATCGTCCACAAATGATGAAAGGCCCGCATCTCGCAGCCCGGTGTACCGAGAATCGCGGCAAGTAAGAATGAAACCCCGAGATGTGCTGTCACGTAAAGCAACCAGATCAATATCAGCCAGCCCATGGCTGGCGACCAGAGACTGCCTGCCAGCGCATAACCAGCGGCTGCCGCTACAACCACTGCCCCCACCAGGAACCATTGTGCTTTCCGACGCCAGTTTCGACTAAAGCCAATATTGACCACATAAGGAAATACCCAGAAGAAGATCGCCACGGACAGCCAGAAAGATGGGTGGGTTGGCGCCCGCCAGGAAAAAAAACGATCGGCTATTTGCGCATCCAGAAAACCAATATCCATAAACTGAAAAAAGGCGTATGTAATCCACAGCCCTAAAGCCAGTCGCACCAGTCGCCCGATTGGTCCGGGGCTTGACAGACTCCCCGGTTGCTCAAATTGTGTTTCTGTAGACATGAGACCCTCCGTTTTTAATTTAGAAGTATTCTTCGTGAAGTTTTCGAAAGTTAATGCAAATAGTTGCTAATCTCACAATAAGGAGGGATTTTCTGACGGATTTTGGGATAAACAGACAGGTGAAGCAATTTTCTTTGCGTTAATTGCTTAGTTTTTCCAGCAGTTCCAATACCTGTTTCTCGGATTCACGGGAGACGGGAATGGGGGTATGATAGTTTTTTAAAGAAAGAGTGTAGTTTCTGGAATTGCCGGTTATGGCCCGAACCAGGGACAAATTCACAATGAAAGATCGGTGACACCGCACGACAAATGGTAAATGTGATCTGCTCCTCAATATTTTTTAGACTCGAACGAAGCAATTTTTCTGTTGTGCTGCCGTTCTTTTGCCTGACAACATTGGCATAATTGTCGCAGGATTGGATGAATAGGAGTTTGTCCACCGGCATCTTTAATTTTTCTTTACCAGTTTCTGAAAGCAATTCTAATGGATGAGTGAAGGATTTTGTTTGAGAAGATTGCAGATTTCGTGTGACTTCTTCCGCCCGTTCTAATTTTCTTTTCAACGATCGAATGTAGTTGCTCATAACACAGAGCACACTGATTGGCGTTAGAAAAAGTGTGAATACGAGGCTGTTAAGGGAAGCACGATAAATATAGGCTGCCGAAACCGTCTGTCCGGTTACCAGCACCCAATAAAAACTGCTGCCCAGAATAGTCGTTACAGACAACCAGATATTCCAGGTGATTTCTCTGCCTATATTCCATCTGTCCTCCGAAAATACAGACGAGATGATTTTAGGGATTGCAAGTAGATTAACAGACAGCAGGATGGTTACAATAAATCCCATACCAATGAGTTGCAGAGTTTTGTCGGGACTATGATAATTGTTCAGTCCAAAGGGTTGGAAAATTATCAAGAATATGCTGATAAAAAAACCAAAGGCGAGGATAAATGGCAGCACTCGATTGAAATCAATATTGAGTGGATAGGGCTTTTGGAGCGATGAGATGAGTTTGCGAATCATTTTTAAAAAAGAGGCGTGTTTGTTTTTTCAAAAATAGCAAAAATTCCTCTTTTGTGCAAACTTGAACTTTGCTTTGCTTATCTGCTTGGGTCCAGATCCAGTTTTTTGGAGTCTGATTATGACCGGGCCATGCACTGGTGGCATCAAAAGAGCTGTTTCTACATTTCATCAAGTGTCCAAACTCGACTAAATATTGTTTTGAACGGATAGGGTACTTACGTTGAAGAAGCTACTATTGTAAAAAGGAGAGCACAAAACAGGCTCTCCCTTTTACAATCAAAAAAAGAACGCACCACTATTTTCAGTGGTTTTGCGATTTGACTTTTTCTAAAAAGTCTCCAATAGTCGCATGCGTTAATTTCTTGTATTCTGGATGAGAATCCAGCCAATCAGTCAAGTGCTCTTCTGACCAGAAGAGATTATCAACCGCTCAGCCACCCCCCTGTTGAATCCAAACAGTCTCAGGACTCAAAGAGGTGATTTCACCTTTTGCAATAGTGAGATTGATTCTCTTACTGCAGTGCGCACAAGAATCTTCAATTTTAACCTTCTTGTCTCCATAGCTGTTGACCAACAGCAGGAAGTCGACACCTCACCATACGTCGAAGGCTTTAGTACCCTCTTGCCTTATGGTGTGAAAGTTATAGCGGAACGGTCCACCCCACGTAGTAAACTTATCGGCAAGCACATAGCCCAATTTCTCAGTACTCGACGCTTGTAAAAGGCCAGCCTGAGCCATTAAGTTTAGTTGCCCTTTCAAAGCGCTCTCTGGGATACCTACTTCCTTGCTCAATTCCTTGAGTTCAGGAATGCGCTTCTTATCGGTGTAGGTGTTGATCAGATACTTAGCAATCAGTTTTTCGTCGTTGCTCAGAATATAGTTGTTCGTTCCCCACCATTTTAGATTATTTGCTAAATCAGTATGGGCCCTGAAATGTTCACCAACTTCCAGCCGAACGGCATCATTTGGCTTCATGCCAAGGTTTTCCATGGCCAACGAAATGCTGGTGGAGTGCATCCGTTGCCCCCAGTCGTCCAACAAAAAATCGACAATCTTTTGCCCATCACCACTTAAATCGTTCGCCGTGGTCGCAAGCTTAGCACCTCGCTCCCCGGCAAAAGAAAAAAGCACTGAACAGGTCAAACTCAGGATGAGTAATAGCACAAGTTTTCTTTTCATACTCTTTTCCTTTGATTAAGGGTTCGTTATGGGTTAGTTATTTTACTTTTGTCATGAATTAGTTAATCCTCTTGCGCTCAATTTCCACCGGCACTGAGTGGACCGCAATGTGAGCGTTGATAATGATGACTTTTTCCTGAACAATGCTTCCATCCTCTGTGGAAATCCATTTGGTGCCGCTCGCTGACATGCGCTGCCATTCCTCGCCGCCGCTTTCTTCGTACTGAAATGAGATTTTATACGTGTTCCATTTATCGATTCTTTCCGTCCCTAGATATTTGTAAGTGCCCTTGGCTGCCAGGGCGCCAGTGTTAGAGTTGGAATTCACGGCGTGAACCCACGAATCGTCTTTTTTGATGGGTTTGTCAGGCAAAACCAGTGCATTCATATGACCAAACCTCACGACCTGACTCGCTGTCATTTGACCAGGTCCAGGCCAGGAGGAGTTCAATTCTTCAGTGAATAAATATTCGCCTTGCCGTGAATAGGTGGCTCTGATAGTCGGGGTATAGACTTGAATTCCGCAGCCCGTGGGTGCGTCAGAAGTAACAGTAGGCCTTGAATTCTCTATTGCTAGAACGACCCTCCCATCTTCTATTGCCTCTACACGAACCACAGAGTCAAATTCATAGGTTATTTTTGAAAACTCTGTTTCGTAAGTTTTTCGAACTGCGTATCTGGCGGAAGTGCCTTTCTCAGGTTCCCAGGCAAGCCTTACAACGTCCAGAGCAGCCCCCACGAATGCTGCCAAAACAATCACACCCAAGGTCACGGTAGTGAGTTTTAGTTTCATTTGCTCCTCCGATGCTGTTGTAATCGCAAAACCTCTTTCTTTACTTCCGAGTAGAGATTCTTAGCCTCACCCACATACTTTTTATGAATTTTGCCGTCCGGACCGATCAGATAGTAAGTCGGATAACCGATGACGCCAAATCTCTCCACCATGTCGTCATCGCCGACCACGATTTTATAATCCAGGTTATGTTTTGCTACAAATTTTCGCACATCCTGATAGGTGCCGGAATAGACCGCGACCCCTACTACTTCGAAGTTTTCTTTTTTTAAATCTTGATTTAGTTTCTTCAAAGTTGGAAATGCGGCAATGCAAGGAGCACACCAGACCGCCCAGATATCCAACAAGACGGTTTTGCCTTTTAGTGAGTTGGCATTAAAAGTCTTGCCTTTTAGATCGATTGCTTGAAAATTGATGGCTAAACGATTGACATTTTTGTTATCTGCTGGTTTTGACTGAGCTTTCTCCGCTACTTGTGAGACGCAAATTTCTGCATTGAAGAAAATACCAATAATTAAGGCGAGTAAATGAACCGTTATCTTCATCTGGGATCTCTTTTCAAATTATAAAAGCGTTACGGGTTTTCATGACTTCCATGAGCAATTGCAAAGAGCTATGAATACGCTCACCCGGAAAATGATCCAACCCATAAAGTGAGCGTGCACTTTAAGGTAATTCAGATAAAAAGAAAAGCCTAAGGAAAAAAAAGTAAGAACTAAGAAAGCATGCCGGTAGCGTGCCAATATTGTAGTAACAGACGCACTTCCTAACCCGAGAAGGCTGAACACGAGAGGCAGCGTCAGCACGGTCGGCTGAAAAAAGCGAAGACAACCCGTCAAAATGCTGGCAGCTTTTTCTTTCATTTTTTATTTAATCTAAATTTTTGTATTCGATTGTTGCCAAAGTCAGCTACGTAAATTTCACCTTCTTCGCTAATTGCGATGTCAGTGGGGTGTTCGAATTGCCCATCTGCTTTTCCTGCCGAGCCCAACTGGTAAAGAAATTCTCCCCCCTTATCAAAAATTTGAATACGGTTATTGTAGAAATCCACCACAAAAATTCGATTTTGATGGTCAGTCACCAAGGCATTGGCAACATCAAATTGGCCGGGTTCCGTACCTTTTTTTCCGAACGAGTTTAGCGGCTCACCGCTTGCACTAAATATCTGGATGCGGTGGTTGTAGGCATCTGCCACCAGAATGTTGCCCTGTCCATCTACCGCAATATCAGTTGGATAGTATAACTGACCGAACTCGTGGCCTTCGCCTCCAAATTTATGTTGGAATTCTCCTCCCATGGTAAATATCTGGATGCGGTGATTATAAAAATCAGCCAACACAATCTTTCCATTTGAGTCAAAATTCAGGCCTGCAGGGGCATCGAATTCGCCATCGCCTTTGCCACTTTTGCCTATCATGAATTGAAATTTGCCGTCGGAATTAAACACCTGCACCCGGTCGTTGCCGTATTCAGGCACATAGATGAATCCGTCAGCTCCGACGGCTAAATGCATGGGACGGTCGAATTCGCCTTTCGCGCTTCCGGCCCGTCCCCACTCGGCAACAAATTTTCCATCAGAAGTAAATTTCTGAATGCGGTTGTTCCCAGCATCGGCAACATAGACATTTCCTTGGGCGTCTAAAGCCACGCCGATGGGTTCGCTAAATTTTCCCGGCTTTGAGCCCGAACCACCCCATTGCATTACGAACTCGACTTCAAGGGACTTTTTTTTTGAACAACCGAAAGAGATTAACGCCACAGCAATTAACAGAGCGCTCAAACGGTTGGAGTTTCGTAGTTTCAAGCAAATATCCCATTTTCTATATCGCATTCTAAAACAGTAAAATTCTCGTTCCTATCGATACAGTCCAATCGGTTGCCAACTGAGTGCCGTTCGGCTCATTGAACACCGGAATCTGTAGTGACGCTTCCACAAGCCAGCGCCGACCGCCGACGTACTGCAGTCCCGGAGACAGGAAAATGGTGGCGCCACCGGAATTTTCATTTGTCACCTTACTTACTTCGCTTTTGGCCGTCGTTGTTCCATTGATTTCAAGAAAACCGTTAAGCTGCGGTGAAGGATAAGTTTCGTATACCGCCGGCAGCAACCGGTAGCCGAATGCCAAATTGTAT
>SMXC01000008.1 GCA_004356825.1 Caldithrix sp. | reverse complement strand
GTCGCGAAGCAAAGAGCTTGTTTCGAGCAATGCAAACACCTTTTTTGTTTCGCATAAATGTCTGCCGCAAACCATCGATATTTTGAAAACCCGCGCTGAGCCTCTGGGCATTGAACTCCTCATCGGCGATTTTCGTGAATTCGAGTTTAATGACAAAGCTTATGGTGCGGTTCTGCAATACCCGGATGTGGATGGCAATGTCTACGATTATTCCTCCTTTATAAACAAGGCGCACGAAAGCGGGGCTTTAGTTGCAGTGGCCGCCGATCTTCTAAGCTTAACGCTTCTAACGCCTCCCGGTGAAATCGGCGCCGATGTGGTTTTGGGCTCTTCACAACGATTTGGCGTGCCGCTGGGGTACGGTGGCCCGCATGCGGCTTATTTTACCACTCGTGATGCCTACAAACGGCAGATGCCGGGCCGCATCATTGGGGTGTCGGTGGACAAACATGGGAACAGAGCCTACCGTATGGCTTTACAAACGCGTGAGCAGCATATCCGCCGGGAGAGGGCCACCTCTAATATTTGTACTGCTCAGGCTCTGCTGGCAATTATGGCGGGGATGTATGCTGTTTATCATGGGCCGAAGGGACTCAAGGCTATTGCCGAACGAGTTCATGCCATGGCCGGTATTTTGAATAGTGAACTCAAAGAACTTGGCTACCGGCAAAAAAATCAATTTTACTTTGATACGCTTCAAATCGAGCTTACGGACCCGGCTCAATTGTCTCAAATTCGCGCCGCCGCTTTAGAAGCTCAAATGAACTTCAGGTACTTCGACGGTCAAACGATCGGTATCACAGTCAGCGAAACCACTCAACCCGAAGATTTGCAGCAAATTGTCGAATTATTTGCCGCGGCGAATAATAAACCGCTTCCTGAAGTTGACTTCGATCATTACGCTAAAAGTTTTGAGCTTGCTTTGCCGGCTAATTTAAGCCGCAATTCCGCTTATTTGCAGCATCCGGTCTTCCACAAAAATCATTCTGAAACCAGGATGATGCGTTACATCAAAATGCTGGAAAACAGGGATCTGTCTTTGACAACCTCCATGATTCCTTTAGGTTCCTGCACCATGAAACTCAACGCAGTATCTGAGATGCTGCCGGTGAGCTGGCCTGAATTTTCTAATATTCATCCATTCGCACCGCTGGAACAAACCAGAGGATATCTGCAAATCTTTGCAGAGTTAGAAGCTGCCCTTTGTGAGATCACCGGATTTTCAGCAGTTTCATTGCAGCCAAACTCCGGCGCCCAGGGCGAGTATGCCGGTTTGCTGGTTATCCGGGCCTATCATCGGGATAGGGGAGAGGGCGCTCGTGACGTCGTGTTGATTCCCTCTTCTGCGCACGGTACAAATCCCGCCAGCGCGATCATGGCTGGAATGAAAGTGGTCATCATTAAATGTGACCGCTTTGGCAATATCGATGTGGAAGATTTGCAGAATAAAGCCGTGGAGCATAAAAAAGACCTGGCGGCGCTGATGGTAACCTACCCTTCGACCCACGGCGTCTATGAAAGTAAAATTCAGGAACTCTGTAAAGTCATTCATGAAAATGGCGGCCAGGTCTATATGGATGGCGCCAATCTGAATGCCCAGGTTGGTTTAACCAGTCCGGCGGTAATCGGCGCCGATGTTTGCCACCTCAATTTACATAAAACCTTTAGCATTCCACACGGCGGCGGCGGGCCGGGAATGGGACCGATTGGGGTTGCAAAACACCTGCAACCGTATCTTCCAAAACACTCCCTCATTAAAGTTGGCGGTGAGAAAGGTATTAGCGCCGTCTCGGCCACTCCCTGGGGCAGCCCAAGTATTTTGTTGATTTCATACGCCTATATCAGGATGCTTGGCTGCGACGGCATGACCAAAGCCAGCAAGGTCGCTATCTTAAATGCCAATTATATCAAATCGAGGTTGCAGAAGGCGTTCCCGGTTCTCTACACAGATGAGAAGGGCCGCATCGCGCATGAAATGATTTTTGATTTGCGGCCGTTTAAAATGGCCGGCGTCGATGCTGAGGACGTTGCAAAACGTTTGATGGACTACGGCTTTCACGCGCCGACGATTTCCTTTCCGGTCCCGGGCACCATGATGATCGAGCCAACCGAAAGCGAATCCAAAGAAGAGCTGGATCGTTTTTGTGACGCTGTGCTGGCAATAGTTCAGGAGATAAAAGAAATTGAAGAAGGCAAAGTGAATCCCGAAAACAATCTTCTTAAAAATGCACCTCATACCGCCGTCGAGGTTACGGCTGATACCTGGGAGCATCCTTATTCGAGGGAAAAAGCGGCTTATCCTTTGCTCTATATAAAACAGAATAAGTTCTGGCCGCCGGTTGGGCGAATTGATAATGTTTACGGCGACCGTAATTTGATGTGCGCTTGTCCTCCGGTTGAGGCTTATGTGGAGTAAGGGTGCGGACAGGTCCGTATCCTGCAAATGGTCACAGTCATCTTTTCCTCAGCTCAAGATAAACCACGTGCCAGTTATCATCAAAATAGATTTTTTGGATATTTCTTGCTAAAGGCCCTACCACCTGTTCAAATTCTTCTCGAGTTCGATACAGCAGCTGCCAACCCATAAACGCTTCCATGTACCCCATGTCAGGATTACTCGGCATAAAGTTGGCAATGAGTAAACGACCGTTTTCTTTCAGCATGCTAAATAATGATTTGGTAAGCAGCTGTGCCGCCCCGTCATTGAGATAATCATACAGGCCGGCAGCATAAATGAAATCGAATTTTCCGAGTTTGATTTTTCTTCTTATAAGCTCCTTAATGGTGCCTTGAACGCAATCAATGTTGGTGCCATTTTTTTCCGCTTCAATAGTTTTTAGGCTCGCGTCGTCCTGGTCAAAGGCGATAAATCGATGCACAAGATTATTTTGCATCGCCACCGAATTTGCCGCTTCTCGTAAATGCCCGCAAGCCACTGAAAGTATCTCTGCATTTTGGACTCTTTTCACGATCTCATCGAACAATTGAGCTAACAACTTCCGTCGCCAGCGCACGGATTCCGCTGCCGGCCGGCTTACCATATATTCACAAACGGCTCTGCCAATTAAACTTGCTTTGTCTAATTCAGCTTCCTGAGAGGGATGGCGATATATGAAGTCCAGCAGAACCGCATCTCCAGGGTATCCTCGTGGTTTTGAAAAACCGCGAAGAGTTAACGGATCCTGATGAAGCAAAATTGAATCGGATGATTGAGACAGACATTCTCACAAAAGTATTGCCAGGATTCCCTGGTACTCTCACTCCGCTTCGTATACAAACCGTCAAACAACAATTCCATTCCTTGGTTTATAGTTTCTGGATTTTCTAAATATTGGTAAGATTTATCCAGGATTCTTAAGCCAGATTGAATTGTTCGGATTTCCATGTCCCCTTACCGCCCTTCTTAGTTGATGGTTCAATCTTATTATTGTAGGTTGTTTCTAATAAGTGCAAAACCAAACAGGTTTTCTCTCAGTTTGATTGAAAAAAAATCTGCTGTTGACTGAAGGGTTTAATAAACGGTTTTATAATTCAGGAAATGAGAGACTTGAAATCACAAAAAGCCAAGTAACAAATAAAATCCAATGCCCAATTTTCGAAATATCCAATAAAGACAAAATCACAGGATAGCAGCTGTTGTTTTGTTTATTGTGATTTTCCGTTTGAGTTTTATCCCCGACTCAACTTGTCCCCGAATTCTTTAATCGGGGAACATTCGGGGACAAGTTTGGGATTTATTATTTGATATGGATTCGACTTAGCTCACCGCAGGTTTCGGAGTTCCGGCTTGCCCGGTTGGTTCTTGTATCCCACCGGGCTTGTGCGGGTTAGTAAAGTGGTTTACTAAATGAAAATTCAAATTTCGCACCGGAGTTGATATTCTGGACAAGTCGAATTTCTCCACCGTTCTCTTCCACCAGACTTTTGACGATAGCCAGTCCAAGGCCGGTGCCGTCCTTTCGCTGAGTGAAAAAAGGCTCGAAAACCTGTTCGTGAAGCTCATTTGGTATGCCTGGTCCTGAATCTGAGAAATCCAGTTTATCAGGACCTTTGATTTCGAGCTTAATCGTTCCGGAGCCTTGCAATGCTTCGACCGAGTTTTTCATCAAGTTCAAGAATATTTGTTTGAGGTGCTGAGGATCAATAAAAATTCTACTATTTTTTTTGTCTTCGATAAATTCAACTTTATAACCATTCAGGTCTTGCGCCATAAGAAGTTTAGCTTCTTCGAAGATATCTTTGACAACACAGTTTTCTTTTTTGGCCTTGCTCGGCCGTGCATAATTAAGGAAATTATTTACAATTTTTTTTAAATTTTGCACTTCTTTTTGAATTTTTTTAGCTTCGTTTTTGGGTTTTTCATCCGTTAATTCACTGGCCAGCAGCCCGGCAAACAATTCGATGCCGCCTAAAGGGTTTCTGATTTCATGCGCCACTCCGGCAAGCATGGTCTTTTGTCGGGTATCTCTTTGAACGATAGCTCGCCGCATTTCTTCCATGGTCTGCCCCAAAAAACCAATTTCATCAGAGGATTTAATTTGGATTTTACTCTCATAATCTCCCTTCGTAATCTTTTTGGCTGCTGCCTTTAGCCGGTTGAGTGGGGTTGTGATTCTTTTGGAAAACAGGAATCCGATAAAAACAGATCCCACTAAAACCACGATTCCTAAAATGAAGAGATCTCTCCGGACTGTTTGGATAGCGTCCAGAGTGTGTGCGCTTGCTTCTAACGCTAAGGCGGCTGATACTTGTTCTCCTGCTAAAATGGGTGTGAAGCTGGTTTTGTAGAGCAGACCATCGCTCCCTTCGAAGAGAGTAGAGTTGACCGTTTGCCCTGAGAATAATGCTTCAGTTTCTTCCGGTGTAATTGGCAAAAAAAACAGGTCGTTGCCAATCTGCGCTGAAAGATCGGTATCAACAGCAATTTTTTTATTTTTCAGGAAAAGATAAATCCGGCGCACATTGGTTTGGCGTTTAAAAGTCTCAAGTTGTTGGAGTATATTTTTGTAAGTGCGGGTTTCCTCGTCGCCCGGAAAAATATTCTGCAGGAGGTCCGCGTCAATTTGCAGCGCCATTGTTTTGGCGAGGCTTTCCAGTTTGTCGGCAAGCTCGTTTTCAAGGGTTTGACGTAACCGCCAATCTAAATAAAGGCCACCTGCAAAAATAATAATAATGATCTGTAATGTGAAAAGAAAGATGAGGCGGGAACGAATTGAAAACGTGGGCATCTTAACGATTCAAAATTTCCATATAATAAGCTTCATATTGGGGAATAATCAACTTTTGGTCAAAACATTTGACGGCTCGTTCTTTGGCGTTCCTACGAAAGGTTTTGTTTAGAGCATCGTCGGTTAAAAGAGCGAGTGCCTTTTGCGCCATGAGAGCAATTTCCCCGACCGGCAGCAGGAAACCGGTCACACCATCTTTGACCACTTCCGGCAAGCCGCCGGTTGCGGCGCCAACCACCGGAACGCCGCAAGCATGGGCTTCCAAAGCAACCAGACCAAAACTTTCCTGTTCGGTCGGCAGAAGAAACAGGTCGGAACAACTCAGCACATGTTCGATGTAGTCTTGGTGGCCAAGAAACCAAACGTGATCGGTGAGGTTCATTTCTTTCACAAGTTGCTGCACAAAAAGCCGCTCCGGCCCCTCTCCCACGAGCAGAAGTTTTGCAGGAATTTTCTCCTGCACTTTAGCAAAAATTCGCACCACGTCGCCGACCCTTTTCACCGGACGGAAATTAGAAGCGTGCATAAGAATCTTCTCGCCATGGGGCGCATATTTTTCTTTGTTGCAGTCTTTGAAACTGTCGGAGCATCGGTTGGTGTCGATGAAATTATAAATGACCCGAATATCCTTGTCAATATTGAATTCTTTGACAGTACGCTTTTTAAGAAAGTTAGAAACCGCCGTCACCCCGTCAGATTCTTCGATGCTGAATTTAATGACACGATAAAACGATTTGTCAGCGCCTACCAGCGTAATGTCAGTTCCGTGTAAAGTCGTTACAATTTTCAGCTTCTCTTTTCGCAAAATATTTTTGGCTAAAAAAGCACTGGCAGCATGGGGGACGGCGTAATGAGCATGAATAATATCGAGGTTATATTCGTCGTCAATATCTGCCAGCTTTGCCGAAAGGGCTAAGGCATAGGGCGGATATTTGAACAGGGGATAGGAAGCGACCTCGACTTCATGAATGAACACATTTTGACTAAATGAGCGCAGCCGGAATGGCGTGGCGTAACTGACGATGTGAATTTCATGGCCGCGTTCAGCGAGCCCAAGTGCCAGCTCAGAGGCAACGACGCCGCTGCCGCCATGAGTTGGATAACATACGATTGCTACTTTCATGAGGACCTTTTAAAAGTTTATACAGTCATTTGCCACAGAGATACAGAGAACTTTTTAAATAAACTCAATGGACTTTGCGTCTCTATGGCTTGTCTAGTTTATTGAATTCCATTTAAGTACTCGGGGCCGAAGAACTCAATCGGATCATCCAGCCGCATCGGCTCCCGGACCAAAAACGACTCGCCGTATTTAACCCCGATATACGAACCGTACTGTTTATCCCGTGTCATAATCGCCTCAAGAAATTCAGGTGTGCTGATATTTGTTTCTTCATCGCCGTATTTGTTTTTTTCGGGATTATGAAATTGCGATTTGTAAGCCTGAATCGCTTCTACTTTTCGTTCGTGATGTTCCGAGATATCGATAATGAATGACGGCGCAAATTCGAAGCGGCAGGGATAATAAATGACTTTAAACGGCCGGTGAGCTTCCTGCCCGGTGTCGATTTTTTTTAGACCGGAAAAGAAAGCGGCTTGGCGAACCAGATGAGAGGCATGCCCGTGGTCCGGGTGGCGTACTTTCCAGTAAGGTGCAAACACAATTTTCGGTTTATGTTTACGGATTTCCCGAATGACTTTAAGTTTATTCTCCTGAGTTACTGAAACGTTGCCGTCGGGAATATCAAGCATTTTCTGAGTCGAAAGGCCCATGATTTTCCCCGCAGCCTCGAACTCCTGCGCCCGGATTTCGGTAGTACCGCGAGTACCCAACTCGCCTCGGGTTAAGGCGATGACCCCGGTTTTATAACCCATTGCGCCAAGTTTGATAATTGTGCCGGCGCAGGTTAATTCGATGTCGTCCGGGTGTGCGCCGAATGCTAAAACATCAATCTGCATTTAAAATCCTTTTTTCAACACAAAGCTCACTAAGAGGCACAAAGTTTTCACAAAGGATACATTTCAGGTCTGAAAGTTTAGATTTCTTTGTGTCACTTTGTGAAACTTAGTGCCTTTGTGTTAAATCTTTATAATCTGGTGATCAAAATCTGAAATATCTATCGCTTCATAAAGTTGGTCGATGAAACCAAATCCATATTTAAACAAATACGGCAGGATATTCAGCTGCCGTTCCTGAAAATTATTATTTGGATAGAGGCTGTTTTGGGCTTTATGAATCTGCTGTCCGATGACCTCGTTGCGTTTTTTATAAGCCTGCAAAATCTTTTTTTCCAAACCATCCATCTGGCCCAGAATTCGGCCCTTCACATTATCAACTGTGTTTTTTAAAGTCGGCTCAAATTCAAGGACGGTCTGTTCAAGCGCTTGTAAATTCTTGCTAATACATAAAGAGGCATTATTAATTCGTTTTTCCAGCGACTCAGGTAACTGCGCTTTGGCGATTTCGGTAGTCAGCGCTTCGACGTTGCCCCAAAAATCCGGCACATTCAAATTATAATTGTCCAAAACTTTTTCGATTTTGCTTTCCAATAATGTCAGGCTTTTTCTGGGGTAAATGATTGGCATTGGAATATCGAAAGCATTGTAAATCCCTTTCATTTGCGCGTAATAAGCGAGTTCAGCAGGCCCGGCGACATAAGCAATGGTGGGTAAGAGCGCATCCTGGTACAAAGGACGCAGCAGCACATTGGGACTGAATTGCCAGGGTTGGGTTTCCAGTTTATGCAGGAGTTCGTCTTTTGTAAACGAATTCTCAGTGCCTTTAACCGAAAAACGGTCTTCTTTAATTTCGATAGAGTTTCTCTCTCTTTCTACATAAAACAGGTTTAAAAAGCCTTGTTTGAGTTGTACTTGCGCATGGTATTTCTTGTCGTTCAGTTTGGTTGAAGCCGCAATTGCACTTTGAGTGGAAGGAGAATTTTCAGCTATTTCTTTTCTGAAAACCGTCGCGCCTAATTGCTTGATTCTTTTATCGCTGGCGTCGATGAGAACGAGGCCAAATGCCTTAAAAAGCGTTGTCAGCCAGGCCCCGAAAGCTTGCGAAAAAATTGTATCAGGAAGGTAAGCCGCCGACAGTTGGTTTAAAATCTCTGCTTTGAATTCCGATGGGTTGGTCTCATCATCTAACGTTTGCAAAAGCGAGTCAATCTGGTCGTTTAGCTTAATCTCGGAAACCGGAATTTTGTTGTCGCTGCTATGGCCGTTATAGGTTATTTTTAAAGGTTGGTTGCTTTTATCATTGATATGAATGTGGTTTACTTCGAGAAAGTCGTGATCATCCGAAGCCAGCCAGAAAACGGGGACGAAGCACCCCTCGCAAGTCCGGCTCAAACGTTCGGCAAGTTTGATGGCAGTGAGCGCTTTGTAAATAGTGAAAAGCGGCCCGCCAAACAAACCCGTTTGCTGCCCGCTAACGACAGCACAGGCGCGCCTTTCCAGCAGCAGGTCAATTTTTTCTAAAGTTTGCATGCCGCAGCCGAACTTTTGATTTTGCTCTTTTAGAACAGGCACCAGTTGGGCCAAAGGCAGCTCTCGAGATTTTACACAATCTGTTCTATCTAGGTATTCCTTCGGCTGTCTGTAATCGCCATTGTAAAACTCGGAGACTTTTTCAAAGTTATTAAAATAATCGCGAATCAACGGTTTAATGCCGGGCATTTGGCTTATCGAGGTTTTCAAGTTGATGGCTCCTTTTTGCCAACTAAGAGCAGTCTCGGACTTTTGCTGTTGAACGAGCTGCCATCAAAATCACCAAAGGTTTTTTCCAATTTCAACCTGGTTTTGGCGAGCAAAGTTTTCATCTCCTCGAGGGTATAAAGTCGCACCGATTCGAAATATTCTCGGACTTTGCCGTTTTCTTTCAAAGTAATTTTTTTTTCAATACGTTCTTCTGCCCGGTTATAATTGCGCTCCTGGGTAATTTCAAAGCCGTTCACCTGCCGCGAGTCATACGGGACAAGATTTTCTATCACGAACTTTTTGTTCATATAATCCTGAAAAAATGACCCACCGGGTTTAAGCGCCGCCTCGATGTTTTTGAGTGTCTGCAAATTCTCATCATCGGTTTTAAAATAGCCGAATGTTGTAAAAAAACTGACCACTGAATCAAACGCGTTTGCAAATGGAATTTGTCGCATATCAGCCTGAACAAAGCATATGCAGCTTGCAGAGCCATATTTGTCCTTGGCCAAAGATAAAAGCACTGAGGATAAATCGAGGCAGGTAACGTGATATCCTTTCCCTGAGAACTCATTAGCATGCCGGCCGTTGCCGCATCCCAGATCGAGAATTTTTTTTGCCAGTTTTAAGTCGAGTACCTTTGCAACAAAATCAACTTGCTTTTTTGCTTCTATTTCGTCGCGGTGCGGGTAGACTTTTAAGTAATCCTCGCCAAACCAGTCTTTGTACCAGGTCATCGTTTCGCTTTAGTTGAATCAAGTTTCAGAAGTTAAAAAATTTCAACGCGAATTTCAATTAGTTTTTTTGGGGTAGAGACAAGTTTGGGTAATTTCGTTTCACTACCTGCCAGATTTTTTTTGACAGGGAATCAAGAATTCCATATATTGGTTCTAATTTTAGATCCAGAGCTGTTTCTTTAAAAATCAAATTCATGCCATTCATTCAGGATACTGATCTTTCATGGATTCCCAAAAAAATGTTGCTGCTATTTTGCTGGCCGCGGGTACAGCCAGCCGCATGGGGAAGGAAAATAAACTTCTGCTAAAAATTGCTGGTAAGACGATTCTTCAGAGGTCTGTGGAAAATGTGCTGGCTGCAAAGATCACTCAGGTTTTTGTGGTGGCAGGAAAATGTTTTAACGAAGTCCAAAGTTGTTTGCGCCCGTTCGAAGTTACTGTTGTGCATAACAGTAACTATCAGTCTGGCATAAGCTCCTCTCTGAAAACAGGTCTTAAAATGGTTGCTTGGTCTGCAGACGGCGTGCTGATTCTTTTGGCAGATCAACCAAATTTAATACCACAAACTTTAAATTGTTTTGTTAAATTGTTCAGCGAGGGTGATAAAAAAATTATCGCCGGACAATACGACTCAATAACCGGAAACCCGGTCTTGTTTCACCGAAAGTATTTTAATGACCTTTTGCAGCTTCACGGAGACGCGGGTGCGCACTCTCTGCTCAAACGTCTCCCGGGAGAAATTGCAACTGTAAAAATTCCTCCGGAGCAGTCCTTTGATATCGACACTCCCGAAGATTTTTCCAGAATGAGAACTATTTTGGAAAGTCGGCTCGCTTAGCCCGGTACTTTTCTGACCAATAGGTTGTCTAAAATTGAAGCGAAAAATTGCGGAGCGGCTGCAAGAGTAGGGTTAACTTTTCTACGATTTACCCTTTTTTATTTTTTCGACACGGGAACTGGAGTCTTGAGCAATATCCAGCGTTGCGCCAAACTCGATGCTGTAAATATCCAATATGGTCAAAAAGAAGACGGCGATGACCGGACCGATAATAAATCCCATGATGCCGAATAAACTGATGCCGCCAATCGTCGAGAAAAAGATGAGAAGATCGTGCATGCCGGCATCCCGGCCGACCAGTCTCGGACGTAATAATGTATCCACATTGGAAATGACCACAGCGGCGACAATCATAATAGAAATTCCTTGCCAGGTATTTCCCAGGATAAGCTGAATAATTGCTGCCGGGTATAAAACCAGCCAACCTCCCACCAGTGGAATGATGGAGAGAATGACCATGACTGACCCCCAAAGAATTGGCGATGCGACGCCAAAAATCCACAGAGTCAGGCCGCCAAGAGTTCCCTGCGCCAAACCAATCAGAAGTGTCCCTTTGATAGTCGCGCGCGAAACGGAAATAAATCGCTGCATCAAAACTTCTTCATGCCGGTCATCGAGAGGACTTAGATATTTGATGCGATTGATCAATTTGTCGCCGTCTCTGAAGAAGTAAAACATAATAAATAGCGTAATAAACAGGTCTGTTAGAACTTGAAACGTTCCTTTGAAAGTTTTGTTGATGACTTTTCCGATAATATTTGCCATGTTTTTGGCGATATCCTGCAGCGAGGATTGCCAGTCGATTGTGTCGAGATTAAACTGTTTGACAATAGGGTAATTCTTGATCGTTCCCAGGAAACCTTCATCACCTTTATTTATAATTTCACTAATTTTGGGTTCGGCGGTTTTGTAAAGATCAATCGCCTCTCCCGATACCAAATCAGCAATAATGTAAACCGGGATCATCAACCCGAGCAGCAAGGCCAAACAGCATAAGATTGCGCTAGCACTCCGGTTATTCCGAAAAATTTTAAGAAATTTTTCATAAAGCGGATAGAACAGGGCGGTGAAAACTGCAGCCAGCAAAATGGTCACTAAGAAAAATTTAATAAGATTAAAGAATAAAATTGAAGTAAGCAGAAGCAGTAAAAGCAGGTAAACCCGGCTGAATTGCGCCGCGCGTTGTTTATCAAGAGAGTTGGGGCCGTTGTCTTTGTTTTGCTGATCTTTGGACATAAGTTAAAGATAGTTATTTCTTAAGATTTTTTCAAGGATTAGTTTGGAGTTTTGCTCTTCGGCGTAAAAAAAATACTAGAAAAATCGAGCTTAGATCTTGAACACCGAATAAAAATAAAAAAAGCTCCACCCGAGCGGGAATGGAGCTTTTGATTTTCGATTTAGATTAATGTATTCTATGCCACTTCGATTTCTTTGCGAAGATAAACATCTAGATAGCAAAGTAATTCTATGGCGGTGATGCGTCAACCACTGAATTTAAGAACATGTGCTGATCCTGTTTATTAAGATAATTGCGGAGAAGCTGATCGATAAGCCGTTCAGGCGGCGATTTTTTCCATGGTGGGCGAATAGTTGCCGTGCCGCGCCGCGCCGTTGCATTTGGCTCGATGGTAAAAAGTCTCCTGCGCTTTGGTGACATTCGCTGATTGGCCCATCCAGGCTTTTAATACAGGTTCTTGTAAGGCTCGGCCATAGGAGAAACTGAGTTCCCATGGATGGCTTCCAAGAGCGTTCATGGCATTCAGGTGTTCGGTAGCTTCTTGCGGTGATTGTCCGCCGGACAGGAAGACAATACCGGGCATCTCTTCGGGGACCGTTTGGCGGAAGCACCGTATTGTCGCTTCAGCTACTGCGTCAACACCTGCCTGTACGGCACACTCCTTCCCGGAGAGAACCATGTTTGGCTTCAGTAAGATTCCTTCAAGTTCAACTCGATGATTTTTGAGTTCAGAAAAAACGCTTTTGAGAGTAGCCGTTGTCACTTCCTCGCAACGCTCTATAGTATGATCGCCGTCCATTAAGACTTCAGGTTCAACTATTGGAACCAGCCCAGCCTCGTGACATAAAGCTGCGTAGCGGGCCAGCGCATGTGAATTGGCATCAATACAAAATTGGCTGGGTGATCCGGCGCCGATTGTGATCACGGCCCGCCATTTTGCAAAACGGGCCCCTAGGTTTCGGTACTCGGCGAGACGCTCGCGCAACCCGTCAAGCCCTTCAGTTATTTTTTCTCCCGGGAAGCCGGCGAGGTCCTTTGCGCCCGCGTCCACTTTGATACCGGGTATGATACCGCTCTGTTCTAGCACTTTCGGTAAGGAGGTGCCGTCCTGGGTTGCCTGTCGGATGGTCTCGTCAAATAGAATCACGCCACTAATGAACTCCTCTGCACCTGGCGTCGTAAACAACAACTCACGATAGGAACGCCGGTTCTCTTCTTTAGACTCAACGTTAATACTGTCAAAGCGTTTTTTAATGGTGCCAGAGCTTTCGTCTGCAGCCAGAATACCTTTGCCTTTTGAAACTAATCCCTTGGCTACGGATTTGAGTTCGTCAATATTCATTGCTTTCATACCTCCTCATTTGTAAAGTTTTTTTTAGGTTCATAACCTTCATTTTCGGTGTTATAACATAAGAAAATTGCCTCATTCAGTCAAGATAAATTGCGTTGTTAAGAAAACTTCAAATTTGCCTGGATAAGGATCTAAGACTAACATTGTCTTATCATGATTACTCCGAACATCAGCGCAGTTAACCTGGTTAATTTACAAATTTCCAACAAGAATTCAATATTGTCATGCCCGAGTCGTCGGGCATCCATGACCGGCACCGGGTGGTTGAGGTATGCTGGATTCCCCCCTGCCAGGCTGTTGCAAATAGGACTTAAGCCACGGATTTCCACTGCTTCGCGGCAATGACGACTTGATGGTTTGTGATAATTTTAAGTTAACCAACATTCCCTCTTTTAAAATCGCAAAATCAATCAATCCCGAAATGACAATTAAGCTATTTTGCAGAAGTCTATACTGGCAAAAGTTTCAAAAAATTGACTGAACTTCTCAAGAAACTTTTCCAACCAGTCATAGATTTGCTTGTACTATGCAAGACTCTTGAGGACAATAATTTTAACGTGAGTGTCATCCATGAAGAATGAAATAAATCGGCGGATTAAAGCAGGTAAGGAGTCTGAAGATCTAATTGGATTATGGGGAGTCACTTCGTTAGATAATTTACTCAGCCTCAATGGTGAGTTGCGCAATCAGCAAACGATTCCAACGTATCTTATTTGCGAAGTATTAAACG
>SMXC01000193.1 GCA_004356825.1 Caldithrix sp. | reverse complement strand
TACTTAAAAATAAGGTGTTATGGTAGAACCATTGCCTTAGAATGTGCCAAGCTCATCTTCAGCAAGGTCGAGTTCAACGCCAGCGGCAGCCAGTGTGGCTTTTTTCTTGCGCTTGGCACCGGACTTTTTACTTATTTCTGCGTCGTCTACGACCGTGATCTTGCGACTGGATTTTTTACGTGCTGGCTTAGCCTGTGCGCTACTGCGATGGGCTGCCTGACCTGCATCCCCTATATTAAAGAAGTCGACTGCGACCTGCAGCTGCGATGCCTGGCTGGAGAGTTCCTCGGCTGTCGATGACGCTTCCGTCGCTGCCGAAGCATTCTGCTGAATGACCTTATCCAATTGCTGGATCGCCGTGTTGATTTGGTCAGCACCCTGAGTCTGCTCGTTGCTGGATGCACTAATCTCTTGCACCAGGTCAGCCGTCTTCTGGATATCCGGCACGAGTTTTTCCAGCAGCGAACCAGCCTTCTCCGCGACCTCAACGCTTGAGGTTGACAAATCGCTAATTTCAGCAGCAGCGATTTGGCTTCTCTCGGCAAGCTTGCGCACCTCTGCAGCCACCACGGCAAACCCCTTGCCATGTTCTCCTGCACGGGCGGCCTCGATGGCGGCATTTAACGCCAGCAGATTGGTCTGCCGGGCAATTTCTTCGATAATCGTAATCTTCTGCGCAATATCCTTCATCGCAACCACCGCTTCTTCAACTGCCCGGCCGCCTTCCTTGGCATCTAAAGCTGCCTTTACAGCAATCTTCTCAGTCTGCATCGCATTGTCGGCGTTTTGTTTGATATTGGCATTCATCTCCTCCATCGAGGCCGACGCCTCTTCAGCCGAAGCCGATTGTTCCTCAGCCCCTTGCGACATCTGCGCCGAATTTGCACTCATCTGCTCGCTTCCTGAGGCAACATAAGACGAAGCATCTTTGACGTTGACCACAACACCTCGTAGATTTTGCAACATTGCAGTTAGAGCATGCCCAAGGTTATCCTTGTCTGAAAGGATTTTCGGTTTGACCGTCAGGTCGCCATCCGCAATCTTTTCGGCAACCTGGACCGTGGTTCTGAGATTCGACAGCATATTATTCATGGAGTCGCCCAACATGGCAATCTCGTCATTCTGATTTGTCTCCGCTGTAACGCTTAAGTCACCTTGAGCGATTTTCCGCGCGACCTTGTTTATTTTGTCAATTGGTTTGGTTACCGAATTCGTGGTCAGCCAACCCAAAACCAATCCAATTAAAACTGCAATGGTAGAGACAACAATGATCAATTTTAGAGCCGCGGATTCAGTGCGTTCCGCTTTTTGCAGCGACTCATCGGTACGCTTCTCAACATCTACCAGAAAGTTTTCGAGTTCATGGTTTAGCTGGTCTTCCTCCTTTTCTATCTTTTCTTCCCATCTACTGGCTTCAGCGAAGTTACCAGCTTCCAGCAGAACAAAAATGTCTTCTGCGTGATTGTCGAAATCCTGATGTTCCCTTCCGATGACTTCTAAATGTTCGATTATTCCGCGGATCTCCTCCGCTTCGTCCTCATTATGGACCTTAACATTTGCCAATAATTTAATACCTTTCTCAATTTCAGAATCGACTTTTTCGGCTAACTCCCGAAATTCTGAAACAGCATGAAAGTACTGTTCCTTTGCATGTTCCCCCGATTTCTCACCGAATCTAAAGGAACGTTCTAACCAGATGGCTTGCTGTAATTGATTTGTTTCGATTTCAGAAATAATTTCAATGGCCTTTATCTCTATCTCACCTATCTGGTATATTTGCTCTCCTATAGTCGACATTTTGGAAACAACAATCATAGACGTTATAACCAGCATTCCCAATATAATGGCATAACCGCCAAGAATCCTTGCTCCGACTGTAAGGGTCGAATGCGCGTTTCCTTCTAAATCCTTGATGCGGCTTTTCGTATAAATAATACCTCCGACTACGCCTAAAAATAGAAAGCCGCTGATTACGAAACCCCAATTACCCAAACCAGCATGAATCACTTCTACGCGATTGACGGCGGATGCTCTCGTATGTTTGTTTTTCGCTTTTGTACGATATTTTGTCGAACTGACACTATACGTAGTCGATCCACCGAAACCGCCACCATGTGACACAGCACCGATTGAACCGGCCCCGTGTGCACTGGAGCCCCGTGAGACGGCACCATGACCGCCGGCATCATGCCCACCACCTGCGTAAGACAGCAGTTTGCCTTGCTGGGGATGCGTTCCCAGCCATTCAACTCCGCCCTTTTCAAGGTCATAAACAGCGCCAACGACTTTTAGTTTGCCACTCTTGACACGTTTACGAACTACCGGACTGCGCTGAAACAATTCATCTATAGATTGCCAAACATTCGCTTTGACAGCGGCAGGAACAAGTTCTTTGCCGCGTAGATTCGGATTGTTCTGGCGCGCGGTTTCAACCGCGGGAATGATGTTGTCGACCAATTGCGGGATGCTGCCGTGCAGTTCCGCATTGGTCACGACTGCCGTCACGGCACCACAGTTTCTGTGACCGAGCACTACAAATACCGGAGTCCCCAAATGGTCCACCCCGTATTCGATGGAGCCGACTTCGTCGACGTCGCAAACGTTACCTGCGACCCGGATGGTAAAGATATCGCCAATTCCCTGGTCAAAGAGCATTTCGGGTGCAACCCGTGAATCCGAGCAGGCTATGACGGTGGCAAATGGATGCTGACCATTCGCGAAAGTATCCAACCTCCGGTCAAAGCCAATACGGGGGTGTTTATATTTACCTGAAACAAAACGGGCACTACCTTTTTTTAGTTTCGCAAGTGCATCCTTGGGAGATGGTAGACTAGATGTAAGCCCGGTTGAAGTTGTTCCCAGCATCAGCGCTATAAGCACGAGCGTCTTCATGCCAAAATGTAATAGTGACTTTGTACTGCTTTCGATGAATTTTTGCATATTAAATTTCTCCTATCTTTTGTTTAACCGAAGACACTTAACTAATGAATTTTGTTATTTTAGATTAAAATCCTTTTCCGAAGGTCAAACCGTAAACTACAGAAACATGACCTTTGATGAAGTCGAAGTTGAGAGCCGGTGTGACCGAGAATCTGCCAACATGAAAGTCTTTGGCAACACCGGTACGAAATAAGAATTCTTTAACTGTTTCTGTTTCGCCGTGCGACTCATGTTTTGCAAATACAACTCCCGGGGCCGCTAAGAATTTGAGGCCTTTGCCAACATGCAACAGCGCGGCGCCAGCTAAGATGTTCTCAGGCTGGTCGGCAAATACCCGTTCGCCGATAACGCCAATTCCAAGCCGATTTTGCCAGATAGGAAGTCTGTATTCGTATTCCGCGCCAAGCGTAAAATCCGTGTGTTCAGCATTGATATTGTTGGTCGCGCCCGAAAATATCGCAAGATGATGGCTATGCACATGATGGCTTTCGCCATGATGTTCGGCCTTTTTTGAATGTTTCTTTTTCTCACCACCAGCACGATTTTCTTCTAGGGCATTTTTCGGTGATGGTGAGTTAATCGCCAGCAATTTTGCGACACTGCCCGTCATCAACGAAAACGCCACAGCCACCGCAATGGTGACGCCGAAAACAAGTTTAGTTCTGTTTAACATTGGTTATCTCCTGTTTTAAGTTATGAAATTAGGTCATTTGAATTTCAAGTAAGCGTCTTTCACCACCGGCGTTAATGCTGACTTTGTTTTAAAGTCGCCGGCACTGTTCAGTTCTAAGCGAAGGCGAACATCAAAATCTGTGTTTATGCTCTTGTCGTAAGTGAGGTAGATTTTGCGCAGCCTAAAGCCATTTTGTGATGCCATTTCCGCATCATGATTGGCAGCAGCCCAATAGTAATCCCCAAACATATACCCGCTTACGTTACCCTACTGGGCTACTCCGGCGCCTACGCCTAAACTCATAACGAGAAGAGCGCCCGTTTAGTCCGGTCTGCGAAAAGTCGGGGCCGATGCCGTGTGAACTGTTCAAAAAGAGTTGGCCGGTTTCAATTACATCAAATTCTGAATTCAGATTATAAAGCCCCGCCAGAACGGACAGCTTACCCAAGAACAAGTTCTGTTGTATCCAAATCTCATAGAATTTCCATGTGTCGGGCCCTTCAATATTACTGACGATTTGAGCATCACCGACATTTTCACTTGGATTGCCGCCGCTGTTGCCCAGACCATATAGAAAAAATGAAGCTCCTTTCCAGCCAAACAACCGTTCAGCGTCAACGGTAAGGTTAAGTCCACATTGTCAAGATATTCGGTTGCGCGGCGCAACCCTCCGAACATATTAGAGGAGATTTCGGAGGTGTAAACAGCTTCGAATGTTATGCCATTTAATCTGTCATTGATGGTTGCATTCAGAATGTCACCAAGGCCTGTGATTTCGCTCTCTTTCAATTCGGGAATGGTCTTCGACTCAATTGGTGGTTCCTGCTCAGGAATTGGATACTTTACCATTAACTCATAGAGCAAATCCGTCGCTTCACTCGTGTCCATTGGCAGGCCGTTGACTATCTCAGTTGCCCTATTCGGGTTAGTCCTGGCTTTTTGATCAAGTCGAGCCGCAACGACGCCATCCACCTGCCCTCTGAGCCAGTTAATGGCCTTAACGAGGCTGGTTACCTCCTGACCTGTTTGGATTTCCGATAGCTGGTTTTGTAACCTCTTAATGTCTCCCTGTTGGTTAGCTTCAAGATTGTTAAGTCTTTCTTCAAGCCGATTCAGCTTCTCCAGTATTAAAGAAAAGCTCTGGGGCGACGCGATGGACGGCCAGCAGCAGAGAGTCGCTACCATCACAATGCCGGAGATAAAATTCTTACCTTTCATTCTTTTCTTTTTTTTAAAATCCCATCTCTTCCGGTATGATTATCCGGGATTACGTATCAAATTTAATTAAAGTCTCTATGAAATTAGAGCCTGGGTAACATAAAAACCCCCGGCGTAAGCGCGCCGGGGGGTCAAGGAGATATCTAATCAAAGCAACATTTTATCTTTACTTTTTTATTTTTGTCGCCCGACATAAAAAGAGTTCGGAAGCCTTGGGTTTTTCTTTAGTGGAGTCCATTGTTTTTTTGGTGGGATATGTACTACATTGTCAGAAAAATTTACTCCACGGTGCTGTAAAAATTTATGGTATAAACAATTTAGGAAAGATTAAAACCCACGAGGCGGAGGCAACAAAGTACTAAATTTTAAATTTAATGAAAACGGGTTGTCATTTTTCATCATAGCGCTCACCACTCGATGAGGTTTTCTAAGGTATGGGCGTTTCCGGTGGCACAAAAAGAAAAAGGGAAGCCGGATATTTTTACGACTTCCCTTGACGCTATTGGGGCTTTTGGCCACCGTCTAACGCACCCGGCTATCCCTGGTAGGTTGCACCTCTGCAGCGCCTGCTCCGTTTCACTGGGTAGAATAATAATAACACCTGCAGGGCTTAATTAAAATCCAACCCTTGCCTCTCCCCTACTCTCCAGCTACACTTAACTAAAACCGATACTGTATTTTTCAAACTAAACCCAACACGTTGGAGGGGGGCTTTATGTGGAACAAACCAGGCAAAGAGCAATTAGCTAAAATCCCCAGACTTTATGAGACCGAGAAAATCAACGGCAATGATAAAATTATTTATCTCCATTTCTTTATCGGCGGTTGTGACTGGTACATGGCTGAATTTGATGGCGAAGATCTCTTTTTCGGATTTGCCAATCTCAATGACCCGCAAAACGCTGAATGGGGCTATATCTCCTTCAAGGAGTTGGACGAAGTTAACCTTGATGGTCTCGAGGTCGACAACGACCTACACAAGTTTCGTCCGGAATTACCGACCCTTATTATGACGGGTTTCGGAGAAAGTCTGCCAGAAGAAACCTTAAAACACTATGGCGTTCACGAAGTCATCGGAAAGCCGATCATGATAAGGAAGCTGGCTGATAGTATTC
>SMXC01000192.1 GCA_004356825.1 Caldithrix sp. | reverse complement strand
ATTGAATTAGGATAATAGATTCAAACCTACTATCCTAAATTGTTTGCCTTTGATGTAGTAATTTCATACTATTCAGTTGTTTACCGTTCAAATCTAATTTTATTTGAAATAGGGATAAAAAAGTTGATGAGATTTAACTCCGACTATTGGGCGCTCATTTTGGGTGGTTCAAGTGGATTCGGATTGGCAACAGCTAAAAAGTTAAGCCGGCATGGTATGAACATTTGTATTGTACACCGCGATCGCAGAGGTGCGATGAAGCGCCTCGAGATGGAATACCAGGAAATTAGAGATACGGGTGTACAAGTTTTGACATACAATGTCAATGCGCTTTCTCCGGAAGGCGTTCAGGAAACTTTGGATGGGTTGCAAGCTGGCATGGGCGCCGATGGCCGGGTTCGGATGCTTTTACACTCAATTGCCTATGGAAATCTGAAACTACTTTCCCAGGAAGACCCTGAAACACACGCAAACCATGAACGGCTCTTGAATAAACTGAGTCAAGAGCTGGGCATCTCGAAAGATTCCCTGCAATCAACCTTTGATAAACTATTTGACCAGGGCGAAGAAAATTTGCTTGGTGTGGCTTCACCCGCAAAGTACAATAACGACGAACTGCTACAGGATGAGGACTTTGCGCTGACTATTTACAGCATGGGTAGCAGTTTAGTAACCTGGGTTCATGAAGTTTTTAAGCGCAGGATGTTTGCTGCGGATGCGCGAGTACTGGGAATGACCAGCGAAGGCAATGAAGTTGCCTGGAAAGGATACGCTGCTGTTTCCGCCGCCAAGGTTGTGCTGGAGTCGATTGCTCGTTCTATTGCAGTTGAGTATGCGCCTTATGGTATACGCGCCAATATCATTCAAGCTGGCGTGACAGACACACCTGCTTTGCGTTTAATCCCCGGAAACAGTCACCTGAAAGCCACCGCGAAACTGTGCAATCCTTATAAGCGGATGACGATGCCCGAAGATGTCGCAAATTTTATTTACTTGATGTGCCTGGACGAAGCAGCCTGGGCCAACGGTAATATCATTAGGGTAGACGGTGGAGAACATATTAGTGGGTGAATTTTTAATTTAGAACCTTTGGTTTTGAAACTTTAATCCTTGTTATTAGTCTGAACAATTCATAAATTTGCCACTGCGCCATAGGCGCACCGTGAAATAGAAGCGAAGACCTGCTGTGAATAAAAAAGCTGGTTTTGAGCCAAGCGTAAATTCATACTCACTTAATTTTTAAAAATTGAGCTCTGGGCGCACTGGCGGTGAATTTTCCAGGGCAGTTGCAATAAGGACAACAATTATGCTTTACATACATGGTCTCGGACATTTCCACCCGGACAATGTGATAGATAATACATTTTTAGAAGAGTTGGATATCGGAACGAGTAATGAATGGATCATGGAGCGGGTCGGCATTCGCGTCCGCCGTACAGTTCTGTCGCTTGATTATATAAAAGAAACACAAAATCGCGATCCACGCGCAGCGTCTGAAGCGTCGGATTACAGCAATGCAATTACTGGAAAGTTGGCGGGTGAAATGGCTCTTAAAAATGCCGGCCTCGAAAAAAAACAGATTGGCCTGGTTATCGCCGGTGGATGCTCTCCGGAAACGCTTACGCCGGCCGAAGCTTGTACGATCGCCGCAGAATTGGGTATCGAAGCTAATGCTTTTGATCTGAATTCTGCATGTTCGAGTTTCGGTTCTCAAATACATTTTCTCTCCATGATGAATCCGGAAGCAATACCGGAATTTATTTTATTGATTTCTCCGGAAAATAATACACGCTCCATCGATTACACTGATCGCAATTCAGCTGTTTTGTGGGGAGATGGGACGAGTGCTGCCGTGGTTTCATCAAGAGTGCCTGCAAGAGCTCAAGTCAATTTTCACAGCATGACTTCAAGTCCGAAAGGTTGGGACAAAGTGACCATTCGCAGGATGAGTTATTTTAAACAGGATGGTGCAACTGTTCAGACATTTGCTATAAAACGCACAGTGAAGTGCTATCGGGAGATTGCTGAAATGTATCGGGAAGCACGCCTCCATTTTATTGGGCACCAGGCAAATTTGCGTATGTTGGAATCCGTATGCAACAGATGTGAAATTTCTCAAGACAAACATTTTTTTAATGTGGATGAATTTGGCAATACCGGAGCGGCAGGTGCGCCAATCGTCTTGAGTCAAAACTGGCATAAATTTAAAGAAGGAGACAGGCTTGCCCTGATCGTTGTTGGCGCCGGATTGACCTGGGCAAGCATGATGATTGAATTTCTATCTGATGCTTGAGGTTTTGCCAAAAAACAGCTATTGGCACCTGGCTGTTAGCTCTTGGCTATTGCTCATAAAATGATCGCACACCCTGAGAGATTTTAGGAGCCTGAATATTTGGGAAGGCGGGATTGCGATCGTAAACAAGTTTACCGGCTGGTATAATTTCTTCCTGTTGAAGGAAAAAATATGACTTAAGAGGTCAGATTTGTCATGCTGCTGTATAGATACTTATCAGCAAGTTAAAAGCCAATAGCTGATTTTTTTATAAGGCATATCTTTAAATATGAAATATCAGGAATTTCTTGAAAGAACTCATTTTGCAAAAGAAGAGCTCATCGCATTTGCTTATGGCCAATTGGTTGAAGACCCTCCGGCAGAATTCTCCAGGTTGCCGGCCCCGCCTTTCTTGATGGTTGACCGCGTGCTTAAAATCGAGAAACGTGGGAACAAAGGTAGCATGATCGCGGAAAAAGATGTTCATCTCGATGAGTGGTTTTTTCAGTGTCACTTCAACGGCGATCCGGTACAACCTGGTTGCCTGGGAGTGGATGCGGTTTGGCAATTGCTGGGGTTTTATTGTGTCTGTTGTGGCAGCGAAGGTAATGGCCGCGCCCTGGGGTGCAAGGAAGTCAATTTTGACGGTCAGATCCGGCCGCATAATTCATTGGTTCGCTTTGAAATTAATGTTAGAAGATACACCGTTCTGCAGGGGGGGCACACGTCGCTTGTCATCGGTAGCGGCAATGTTTTTGTAGATGATGAACATATTTATTCCATTAAAGATGCAAAAGTCGGTATTTTTACGGGGATCGCTTATAAAGATTATCCAAATAAATCAAAAAATTCTTTAGGCGGAATCATGACAAGAGAATCTTAGGGTCTATTTTAATTATAAAATTTATTTGATATTTTTACTAGAATGTGTATCTTCTTAATCTTCAATTAAATGACTCAGTTTCGCTGATAAATCAATAGTCTTGAATACTTTTACCAAAGAAGATATACTGGAATTAGTGCCACAGCAGCCACCATTCCGGTTCATTGACGATATTATTGAATTAAATGACGACGGCATTGTCTCGTCGTATAAGTTTAAACCGGACGAGACATTTTACGCTGGCCATTTCCCGGGCAATCCCATCACACCCGGAGTGATCCTACTTGAAACAATGGCACAAACCGGAGTCGTGGCCTATGGAATTTACTTGGCTTCAAAACAAATGCCGCTTAACGAAATTCAAGAAATCCTCACTGTCTTCACTGAGGCTGAAGTTGAGTTCACCGGTCTGGTACGACCGGGGGATAAAGTTATCATTCGCGCAAAGCAGATATATTTTCGTCGTTTAAAACTCAAGGTTGAAGCTGAAATTACTTTGCAAAGTGGCGAGGTCGTTTGCAGTGGCACGATCGCGGGAATGGGAGTCAGACAAGTATGAGAAAAAGAGTTGTCGTCACAGGTCTTGGAGTTATCGCGCCGAACGGTCACGGTATTGAAGCGTTTGAAACAGCATTAAAAAACGGTGAATCCGGTATCAGGTTTATTCCTGAGCTTGAAGAATTAAAATTTGGCTGCCAGGTAGCAGGAGTTCCTCAAGGGGTTGATGATATTTGTTCACGTTATTTCACCGGGGAACAACTGCTGGCAATGAATTCGAGCATTAAGTATGCCTCAATTTCAGCAATCGACGCCTGGAAAGACGCTGGTTTCGAGGTGCCTGAAGATGATTCAGAGCAGGTGGATTGGGATACCGGCGCCATCATCGGCACCGGAATAGGGGGGATGGATACTATCGGTGAGAAGATTGTCCCCTTAACGAATGCCGGTAAAACTAGACGCCTTGGCAGCACCGCCGTTGAACAAGTGATGGCAAGCGGCGTCTCTGCAAAAGTAAGCGGGTTGCTGGGATTGGGGAATCAAGTTACTTCCAATAGCTGTGCCTGCAGTACCGGTACGGAGGCCATTCTCGATGCGATGTACAGAATCCGGCATGGCCTGGCTGAGCGCATGTTAGCAGGTGGCGCCGAAGGCGCTTCACCCTATATCTGGTCTGGGTTTGATGCTATGCGGGTCTTAAACCGGACACGCAATGATGAACCGGTTAAAGCCTCCCGTCCCATGAGCGCAAGTGCCGCCGGATTTATTCCAGGCGCCGGCGCCGGAATCTTAATGATTGAGAGTTTGGACAGCGCCTTGGAACGCGGCGCAAGAATTTATGCTGAAATTATGGGAGGAGCTATCAATTGTGGCGGCCACAGAATGGGCGGCAGTATGACCGCTCCAAATCCAGTCGGTGTTCAGCGATGTGTGCAGAATGCGCTGACAGACGCCGGGATCGAAGGCAGCCAGGTAGACGCTATCAACGGGCATTTAACAGCAACATTTGCCGATCCGTATGAAATTAACAACTGGGCAAAAGCATTGGGCAGAACTGAACAGGATTTCCCACTTATAAATGCTACCAAATCGCTGATTGGCCATAGCCTGGGCGCGGCAGGTGGTTTGGAATCCATAGCCTGTGTACTTCAGGTGTACAAAGGTTTTGTGCATGGGTCTGTTAATTGTGAAGATTTACATGCAGAATTATTGCCATATAGCAACAGCATCGTCCAGAAAACCAGAGAAACGCCGGAACTAAAAATCCAGGCAAAGGCCAGTTTTGGCTTTGGCGATGTTAATGCCTGTGTCTTATACAAAAAATGGCAGGCGTAAACAACAAAAAAACAAAAAAGATATTTAAATATCATTAAGGAGGTTTAGAAAATGACTAAAGATGAAGTCTTTAAAAAAATTGTCGATATTTTGGGCAAATATAGTAAGACTGAAATAAAAATGGAAAACATTTCAATGGAGACGTCAATTTTGGATGATTTAAAAATAAATTCTGCCAGACTGGTAGATATTGTACTTGATTTTGAAGATGTATTTGACATTGAAGTTGACGATGATGATGCGGACAGCGTAGCAACTGTTGGTGATGGTGTAAATTTGATCATGGCTAAAATATAAATTGAGAGTTTATGTTATGGACTTGAAGTTAAAAGAAAAATTCGCTTTGAAAATTCAGTACCTTCTGGGCTGGATCACTTTCCCGTTTTGGGGTACGTTTTTAATTGCACTCCTGCGTTTCGTTGGCAGATATAAAGTTCAGCAATTATGTGAAATTCGCAAGCAGTACAAACAACTTAAGCGGAGCGTGGAAGGTCCAATAATTGTTTGTTCAAATCATCTTACCAAGATCGATTCGGTTATTTTAAACTGGAGTTTTGCTTCAATATTTTCCTATATGCGTTCTTATAAAATTTTTTCATGGAATTTACCGGAGCGGGCTAACTTCTATCAAAATTTTATTTTACGAATTTTATGTTATCTCGGTAGTTGTGTTCCAATTGATCGAGGGGGTAGCAGAAGTGTCGTCAAAAAGTCTCTCGATAAAGTCATCTACCTTCTAAAAAAAGGCCATACCATAACTGTCTTTCCCGAAGGGGGTAGAAGTAGAACCGGTAGAATTGATTTGGACCGTTTCACTTACGGCGTGGGTAGATTAGTAAATAGGGTCAAAGACTGCAATGTCCTGTGTGTCTATTTACGTGGCCATAATCAAGAGAAATACAGCAACATTCCGCCCCGAGGTGCACGTTTCTATCTCAATATGGAACTCATAAAACCCCAGAGCAGGCACTCTGGCTTACGTGCTACAAGGGATGTCGCCAGCCAAATAATAAACAAGCTTGTACTTATGGAACAGGCATATTTTGCTACTGCTCGGCAATGATATTGTTGATTTAAACGAAGCCGGCGTCACGGGCAAATCTCATAGTGCCCGCTTTGTTGAAAGAGTTTTCTGCCGTGAAGAAAAATTCGCTATTTCGGTCTCAGAGAATCCTGATTTAACCCTCTGGAGGTTCTGGGCCGCCAAAGAAACCGCCTACAAGATCATTTCAAAAATAACCGGCCCCCCGGTCTTTTTACACAAAAAGTTCAAAACTACTTTCCATGAACAAATTTCGAAATCAAAGGCCAAATTTGAAGTTGTTTATGATGCGCAGAAATTTCAAATTGAATTAACTACTGATATAAATTACATTCATGCCGTTGGCGCGTATGCAAAGAACGGTGAGCTGCCAGACTATTTATTGTGCGAAAAGGTGCACCCGGTAACGCATTCTGAGTTAAAGGATTGGCAAAATACAAACAGGTGGGCGGAACATTTTACCAAAGAAGAACTTGTTTCAATCCATCATGCGGAATCGGCTCTGGTACGATTTCACTGCAAAAAAGTCGTAGCACAAGAACTAGAAATTACGCCATCGCGCCTGCAAATTATTCGTCCTTCTAAAGCAAGCAGGCCGCAACCGCCTTTTCTATTATTGGATAATAAACAGACTGAAATTGACATCAGCCTGTCTCACCATGGGTTGTGGTTAGGATTCTGTTTTAGTATTAAACAGGGGTGAGGGAATGGGTTTGTCAAGCTCATTAGTTTCTAATATACTCGTATGAATGTTTGGCTACCCAGTATTAGACAGTGAACCAGGCATAAATGTTATCTGCCCGGCCTTTGGCCTGCATTTCAAAGGCCTTTTAAAATGCGCAAATAAGACCAAAATGTACAAATTCAAAAGGAATAGCTGTCGCTTGGCAAAGCTGTTTTGTCCACAAACTACAAGGTTCCTCACAAACAGCCCAGCAAAAAAGACTGGCAAACCAACGTCCAAACAAAATTTAATTGTATCACAATTTGTCCAAAACCACAATCGCCTTTTTGGCCAGTTTTTTGGACGGGTAGTTGTGGTGTTTGCATATCATTTCCTGACAGGTCGTCCGGGTTACTTTTTATTCCATGTCCCCAAATGCACTTCATGGTCTGTTAAATCTGTGGCATTGACAAATTTATCAAGTGTGAATCGAATCGAGTTAAAAGCAATTTTCTGCCACGGAATTTCTTCTTTTTTAAACAGCTCGACTTCCAAACTCTCATCGCCGGGATGAAAGTTCAGATTGACCAGGTCCGCTAAAAAAATGCAATAAATTTGGCTGACATGCGGCAGGCTGTAAACCGAGAACAGTCGAACGATTTTAATTTCTGCATTTGCCTCTTCTGTTGTTTCACGAATGGCGCCGTCTTCAATTCGTTCATTGTTTTCCAGAAAGCCCGCCGGCAAAGTCCACAAATTTTTTCGCGGCTCGATGGCTCGTTTGCAAAGTAGGATTTTGTCCTCCCAGCGGGGAAGGGTGCCAACGATAATTTTAGGATTCTGGTAGTGAATGATATTGCAATTTTCGCAATAGAATCTTTCCTTTTCATCGTCCGGTACTTTGCCGAAACTGATTTTTTGACCGCAGTTGCTGCAGAAGTTCATTGGTTTTGTACTACTTAGGGGTATGGAATTTTGTGTAAATGTAGCTAACTATTTTGGGATAATCAAGCATTCATAATGCGAGACGCCGGAGGTAAGAAGTGAGACGGGCAAAACGGAAGTTCTCAGACGTAAGATGTAAACAAAGTAGCAGAACTCGCCAGAGTTCTGGCAGACCGAAGTGTGGCTACTTCGGCTAGGTCAGAGCAATAAAAAGGCCACCTGAAAATAGGCGACCTTTTCTTATTGGCAAAGCATGCCTTCCGACCGAAGGGGGAATCTGATGGACAATTGAACTACCAATAATCAAATAAGGCAGATTACAAAATACCTATCGTGTCCTTTCAAATTTTTCATGTTGGTTCGAAATCATATTAAAGGTCTGCTTAATCTGCTTGAACCAACTCGGGGGCCTCGGTTTTCGCTTTATAAATATACAACGCCGTCAGCTTCTTGAAGTATTCGCGCATGTCATCAAAAAGCGTGTAGGCCCAGGGTACGGCGATCAGGGAAAGCAAAGTGGATGTCAGCAGTCCGCCGATAATGGTCCGGCCCATGGGAGCGTAGGGAAGACCGATCATCGAGGCGTTGCCGACTGCCATGGGAATCAGTCCGCCGATGGTGGTAAACGCCGTCATGAGAATTGGACGGAAACGCTGTTTACCCGCCTCCATGATTGCATCATATCGGTTGTATCCTTCGTTACGCAGCCGGTTGATTAAATCAACTAAAACGATCGCATTATTGACGACGATTCCCACCAAAATGACAAACCCGATTTGGCTCATGAGATCTATTGCCGTACCGGTCAGGTACATAATCCAGTATGCGCCCAGAAATGAGAATGGTATTGCAATGATTACGGAAAGAGGTAAAACAAATGACTCGAACAGAAAGCCCATGAGCAGAAAGACAAATGTAATGGACAAGATCATGGCAAAGCCCATGCTGTCGTTATTTTCACTCAGCATAGCGAAATTTTCACCTTTACTCCAGGTATAGCCGTAAGGCATTTCGAATCCTTTCATAACCCGGTCGACTTTTTGATAAAGCATGCCCATATCGTCCTGGGTGGTAAAGGCCTTGATTGCTAAAAATGTTTTGCCGTTTTCACGTTTAATTTCTCCGAGACCTTTTCTGACGGTAAATTTGGCAATGGCGCTGAGTGGAATTTCTTTTCCCGACTCAGTAAAAAAAGTAAGATTTTTTAACTGGGACAAATTCTGGCGGTCTTGTTCACGTAGTTGTATCTGCACATCGATTTCTTTTTCTTCGGTCTGGTATTTCGGTAGCGGAAAACCGCGCAATGCATATTGTACCGTTCCCGATATCTCGGTTGGAGAAATTCCGTATTTTTTTGCCTGTTCGCGGTTGATTTCCAGATGGATTTCATCGTTACCCTTTTCGCGGTCGGTTTCAAGACTGATGATTTCTTCAATTCCGCCCAATCTTCGCTCAACTTCTTTTGCCAGATCCGCCAGCGTGTTGGTGTCGTCGCCATACAGGGTGATGGCCAGCGACGCGTCGTCGCCGCTCCCTTGTTGATGCCAGCTGGTTCTGATTTCAACTCCGGGAAAATTCGGCAGCCGCTTTTTGACATCTTCAACGACTTCATCCCGGGTCATCAGCCCTTCAGGTAGCATGCCAAGCGCTTTTAATGTGTTCTCGTAGGCAATTTCGTACCAATCCTTTTTTTCTCCCTCCTTTAGAAACACCCGCAAAGTACCCCAGCTATTGCTATGCCGCGCAAGAATTGTTTTTATGCCGTAAACATTATCTTTAGCGCGAACGGTATCTTCAACAATTTGAAAAATCCTTGCTGCGTTTTCAAGAGTATAATTATTTGGCATATCGAAGATGAGCCTGAAATCATTAATGTTCCCTTGCTGATCGGCCGTTTTCTTTGCATGAGAGGAGGCAAATTGCATTGACCACATTGCCAGTGCGAGGATGACAAGCATAGCCATGCGATGGCTAATGGCCCAGGCCAGCCCTTTTTGGTAAAAATTATTTGATACCGAAATGGATTTCGGCTCCTGAACTTTCCTTTTGCGAACAATTTTGGTTGCAGCCAGGGGAATGAAGACCATCGCCACGAACAAGGAAGCAATAAGTGCAACCATAACCGGAAGACCGATACGCAGCATAAAGAATTTAAAAATCACATTGTCATTCATTAAGATTAAAGGTAAAAAAACGACCACCGTTGTTAACGTCGCCAGCGTTACCGCAAGCGCAACTTCACTGGCGCCTTTTAAAGCAGCTTTGCTGCCTTCCTCACCATCTGCTTTTTTGCTGTAAATGCTTTCCAGAACCACGATAGAATTATCCACCACCATGCCGATTGAGATCATGAGTCCCATCATGGTGATGACGTTCAGGGACCAACCGATGAAATAAAGCACGGTCAAGGTAATTAAAATGGACAGCGGAATGGCCAGAACGACAATCATGGTCATGCGAAATCGTCTTAAGAAAAAATAGAGTACAAAAAATGCGAAGACCCCACCCCACATTGCCGTCCGCTGCAAAGTGTCAACCGAACTTTCTATTAATGCCCCCTGGTTGAACAAAACTTCGATTTCAAAGCCGCTGAGCTTCGGATCTTTTTTAAATTCATTTTCAAATTTTGCGAACACTTTTTTACTTAACTCAACCGTGTTCGCCGCGGACTCCTTCATGATGGCAATGGAAATGGCGTTCTTGCCTTCGACCGCTACCCGCTCCCTAGTTTCAGGGACGTCGTATTTGACTTCGGCGATGTCTTTAAGACGGAGATTGCTGCCCCGGATTGGAAGATTCTTTATTTCCTCAAGTGTCTTAAATTTAGCAAAAGAACGGATAAATATTTTGCGGCCGCCTTCTTTTACAAAGCCGCTTGATATGGAAAAATTATCCTGGCGCAATTTCTGAATGACTTCATAAAGATTTATTTTGTGGCTTTTAACCAGGTCTTGATTGATATGCAGCAAAATAGATTTTTCTTCCGCTCCATAAAGCTCAACTTTTGCAACCCCGTCAATTCTTTCAAGGGGTTTTTGTATTTGTTGTTCAATTAAAAGGAAAGGATCTTCCTGGGGTTCTTTTTCAACGAGGACAGCCCAGATAATCGGGTCGTCATCATTACTAAACTTTTGCGGGTAGATTCGTTCAATATCTTCGGGAAGCTCGGCCTTGACTCTGTCCATCCGGTCCCGCAATTGCGCGTAGGCCAGATCCATGTCCGTGCCCTGTGCGAATTGGATGAATATCCAGCACCCGTTGCTGCTGCTGTTTGAGGTTACCCGCCTGACCCCGCTGATGGTTTGAATTTGCTCCTCAATCGGTTTTGCAACTTGCTCCTCTACCTCCTGGGGATTTGAATTCGGGTACGGCGCCCAAACACCCAGGAACGGCACCTCAAATCCTTTCGGCATTAAGTCAACCGAAATCTGGGTAAATGAGATGTACCCAACCACTAATAAAGCCAACAAGGTCATGAGAACGGTGACAGGTCTGTTTATCGAGAATTTTGGCAGGAGGCTTTCTTTTGATCTTATCATGATTGGGCCTTTTTTTTGGTTACGTCAAAAGTGAGACGTGAAAAAAGTCAAATGGTATTTACTTATTGATAAACGCAAGTGCAAGACATAAGACGCTATTTTTTTCTCCGGTTTTCTGAATTAATTTTGATAATGATGCGAAAATGTGATTCAAGTTTTCACCCAAAAGAATCAGTGCCTCCTCTGCACAAAAGTTTAATCTGTTCGCAATTTCAAGTTGTGTGTCAATTTCTACGAGTGAAGAGCGAGCAATTTTAAAAAAATATCTTCTTCTCAAGTGGGGAGCGCCGGGCCGAACCTTCCGCAAGATTCGAAGGAACTGAAATCGCAGCTCTCCTTATTTGACTTGCAAGGATGTACAATTCCTCTTTTGGGAATTTTTTGGTTAAATCATAAACCTGAGTTACGAATCCTACGCTCATTTCCCAAACCCTTAGTTTTTTATGACTCAGATCTCACATACAGGTTCGTCTTACTTCCCGCTTCTAGCGTCTTACATTTTCACGTCACTTCTTCCTATCCACCAGACTATAGACGGTCGGGATAATAACCAAAGTCAAAACGGTTGAGGTAATGAGACCGACAATTACGGTGATTGCCATTGGCGTTCTAATTTCAGCGCCATCGCCAAGGCCAAGCGCCATCGGCAGCAGACCTAGAACGGTGGTCGCAGTGGTCATCATAATTGGACGCAAGCGAATTTTTCCGCCTTCAATAATCGCCTGCATTTTTTCCATGCCTCTTTCGCGCAGTTTGTTTATATAATCCACCAGCACAATGGCATTATTAACTACAATTCCCGCCAGCATAATCATCCCCAGGAAGACGACGATACTCAATGGAATATTAAATACAAAGAGAAAAAGAATCACCCCGATGAGCGCTAAAGGGATTGTGAAAATAATAATAAAAGGGTGAATGATCGATTCGAACTGCGAAGCCATGACAATGTACACCAAAAAGATCGCGAGTGCGAGCGCCAGCTTGAGACTGCTGAGAGATGTTTCCATCTCTTTGTTTTGCCCGGCGAGAACATAAGTAAAGTCGTTTGGCATTTCCATGGTTTGCAGAATGGCGAAAATATCTTCACTTACTTCGCTCAAGCTTCGTCCGGTTATATTTGCGGTCACCACTGCAGTTCTCTGCTGGTCAACGCGTCTTATTTCAGAGGGTCCTTCCTGGACTTTAATTTCAGCAACTGCTTCCAGTGGAATTGGCTTTTCGGCGCCCGGGTTGATGATCAGTCTTCGTAAATTGGCAATACTTTCCCGATCTTGCTCACGCAGCCGTACCAAGATATCGATCCTGCGGTCCTGCTCTTTGAATTCTGTCGCCACGTCGCCGCGCATTTTGTTCCGCACAATCGAAGCGACCTCGATGATGTTCAAGCCGAATTGTGCCAATAGCGGACGGTTATAAACAATTTGAACTTCCGGATTGCCCCGCTGAATATTCGATTTAATATCCGTCACCCCCGGAATGGACTGCATATCTTCTTCAAGTTTTTTGGAAATTTCCTGTAATTTCTGCAGGTTGTATCCATAGATTTCGACTTCAACCGGGGTCTTGAAACTAAACAAGACCGGCCGCGAAATTTTCCACTGGATACCCGGGTAATTCCGCATCTGCTTACGGATCGAAGCCACCAGTTTTTCTTCACTTACGATGACTGCGTTTTTATAACGAACCGATTCTGCCGGTTTCTGATCTGTTATATCGTTGTTGACTGTTGTATCTCCCGAATTAACCATGCCGGTGACCGAAGAAAATTGCGTATCTGCGGACCGGTTTTCACTAACCTTGGTCTCATTGATCACTATTTTGTCCCCCGGTCGGTTCAGCGTTACGGTTAGTTTCGAAGTATGTTCGCCTTCTTCGCTGCTGCTGTTGGCGGTTTTATCCGTGCCGGAAATCGAAGCGACTCTTTTAACTCCTGGTTGATTTTGCAGGTACTGCTGGATTTCAGCGATTTTCCTATCGGTTTGCTCGACAGGTGTTCCCACCGGCAAAGTGATCTCAACATTAAATTCTCCCTGGTTAACTTCAGGAATGAGTTCACTGCCCAAACGCGGCCCGACGATAAAAACGCTGAACAGGAACAGCGCCCCGACCCCGCCTAACACCGGTTTCGGCTTGTTTAATGCGTTTTGCAAAATTCTGGGGTAAGCTGCTTCCAATTTTCCATAAGACCAGTTGAATGCACTTAGGAGCAGCTTTACCGGAAACGAAAAGACTAATTTCAGTGCAATAAAAAAACCCTTAACAAACACCGCAACGAGAACAAAGAAAAAGTGCAGGACTCTAAAAATTAATTCAAGGATGAACTGGAATGAAAATTTCATTAAATCGAATAGCAGTCTAACAGGAAAAAAGAGAATCTTGGCAATTTTACCTTTCCAGGCGGATTCGTTAAAACGGGTTTTCAAGTGCCGCATGTCCTCAAATAAGGCAGGGGCCGATTTGTTGATTAAAAAAGTGGGCCAGATTTCTTGGACGTATTTTATAAGCCAAAAGTCCGGGTTATTTGAAAACTTAGCGATCGATTCGATTAGCTGGAATTGAATTGTTCCCCTTTTAATGATGTTAATGAAAAATTTTGTCAGCCCCCAAAACGGTGTGATACTAACGAACAAAATTATGCTGAATTGTTTTAATACGGCGATAAGCAGTCCGCCAAAGGCCTTGAGTGTTTTCCACAAAACCAACCCGCCGGTCTTGAAAAGAATTACCAAACCCGAGAGCAGCTTTGAAAAAAAGCTTTGCTGGTTTTCTGCAGATAAAAGTGAATCCACTGCCTCGTGTGTGGAAAAATGAAAGATATGGTTTTTAAACATTTGCTCTGATTGGATGCCCTGCACAAATTTTGAACTTTCCCTTGAAGAGAGCATTGGGATGAGAAACAACGCAACCCCGAAAGATGCAAAAAGGGAGAAAACAACCGTTAGCGCCATGTTGCCAAAAATTTGCCCCGCAACTCCTTCAACAAATACGATTGGGAAAAACACTGCCACTGTCGTCATTGTTGAAGCAAAGACTGCACCACCGACTTCGCTCACGCCACGCACGGTGGCTTGGACGAGGTCGTCACCCTCCTGGCGGCAGCGCGCTATGCTTTCCAAAACAACGATGGAATTGTCCACGAGCATGCCGATGCCGAGGGCCAGGCCGCCCAGGGACATGATGTTTAAAGAGACGCCGAAAATTTTCATCGGGGCAAATGTCGCGACGATCGAAATGGGAATAGCGATGGCGACAATTAAGGTTGAGTTCCAGTTTTTCAGGAAAATAAAAAGCACAATAACAGCAAGTAACCCGCCCCATTTCGCTGTATTTTTGACTTCATCAACGGAATTTTGAATGAAAACCGACTGGTCTGAAAGCAGATCGAGTTCGATGTTTTCGGGTAAATCATGATTTATGAAGTTGGTCATTTCCTTTGCGAGCAAGGCTTGCCGGTTTCGATCTGACCCGCCGCCATGTCTGCCCCCGCCTGTTTTCTTTACCTCTTTTTTCTTTTTGTTGGCGTCGGCAATCTTTTTCTTTTTTGTTTCAGGTTTTTTCTTTTTTGCTTCAGCTTGTTTTTTTACAAACGCCTGCTGTTTCAGGCTGCCAAACACCCGATCTTTTACCCGCTGGGCCACGGTTACGATGTTGGCGTCTGCTTCCTTAAAAACTTCAATTTCGACGCTCTCTTTGCCATTTAAGCGGGTAATGATTTCGCGATCCTTGAAGGTTCGCTTCACCTGCGCGACGTCCATGATTTTAATTTCTTTGCCATTCCAATTGCCAATGACAACTCTGCCGATTTCATCCACAGATTTAAACTCATTCAGGATCCTGACCAGGTACTCGGTTTGTCCTTCTTTTAAGTTTCCGCCGGCAAGGTTAACGTTTTCTTGGGCAAGTCGGTTTTTGATTTGCTGGATGTCGATTCCGATAAGGGTTAACTGTTGCTCGTTGGGCTCAACCCGGATTTCTTCCTCAAGCCCTCCTTTGACTTTGACCGCAGCGACCCCTTCTACGGTTTCAAGGATGCGCTTAATTTCTTCATCGGCAAGATAGCGCAGATAAATCAGCGAAGCGTCACCATACAACCCGAGCCGTAAGATCGGAGCCAGGGACGGATCGAAGCGTAGAATGAGCGGTCGTTTTGCTTCTTTGGGCAATAAAACCTGGTCTAATTTCTCCCGAACATCGGCGGTGGCCTGGTTCATGTCCGTGTCCCAGGTGAACTCGAGTTTGACGTCGGATTGCCCGGCTTTGGAAATGGAGCTGATGCTCACCAAATTGTTGACCACGCCCAGCGCCTGTTCAACCGGCCGTGATATGGTGGTTTCGATTTCCTCCGGCGCCGTGCCGGTGTATTCGGTTCGAACGGTCAACGAGGGGTAGGAAATATCCGGCATCAGGTTGACCGGCAGCTGTTTGTAAGAGATCCAGCCAAACACCACGACTCCAATGACCACCATGAGAATCGCAACCGGCCTGGTGGTGGTAAATTGGAAAAAATTCCCGGCTTGTTCTTTGGATTCTTTTATTTTGAATTTGCTTTCTTCTTGCATGGTGTTTAGCCTGCATTATTCATAAAAATTTTACCACAGAGGCACTGAGCGTGCCGAAGGGACCCAGAGAATAAAAGATTTATAACGAGAGTGTGTTCAAAACAAAGTTTTGGAAATCGAAATTGATTACGCTGACAAATGTTCAATATCTCCAATATAATCAAACCTCTGTGCCTTTGTGTCTCTGTGGTTCATGAATTATTCAAGTTAGTAAATGTTTGGTAATAAAAATATTCGATTAAGATCGAAGCTGCCGAAGCAGAACAGAACGTTGCAGGGATAAGGGCGCAGCCTGCCTGCGTCCCACCCCACGCAGTGGGCGAATTTGAAATCCTTGTTAGGCTCTGCTCTCATTTGTCATGATTATTTTTTTTCCTGGGATTTTGCCACGAATCCAGTGCCGGACCCAGCGCTGGACCCAGCGCCACACCCAGCGCCGCACCGAAACTAATGTCTAAGGCAACCCCAGCCCCTATGCTTTGCTCTTTGTTGCTTAAATTCGATTTCATCTTTCACTCCGAAAATTAATCACAATAATCTAACGTCGTAGACTGTCTAACGAAATGCTCTTCAATGTGATGGTCGAGCGACGGAAGCGCGCTATCGCTAAATTCCGTCACGATCCATAGCATTGCTCTCCAGAGTAAAACGCTTTAGCGTTTTTGTTAGTAACTGGAATTTTTTGCCACTGGCGTTGTGCTTTCCCGTTCAAGGACGATGTTCACCCTGGTTTGATCTTTCAAACCGGACTGGCCAACAACAATAATTTTTTCACCCGGCTCAATTTGCGATAAAGATTCCACGTTTTGATAATCCTGAAACCCAAGGTCTAACTTGACTTTATGGGCAACGCTGTCCCGTACTACAAAAACGTGAATGTTCTCGTTTTCATAAACCAAAGCTGTCTTGGGAATTAAAACCGTGTTTTGATGGGTGGCTGTAATGATGTGTGTGTTCACAAACATACCCGGCCGCAACCGGTTATTTTCATTTCTAATGCCGATAGTAACTTTGAAAGTTCCGCTCTGTGGGTCAATAACCGGGCTGACTCGCTTAACCCAACCGGAGTATTCTTGGTTTTTCAAATGTTCCGAGGTGATGAAAGCTTTTTGACCTTTCTTCAGCGTGCCGATTTCTCTCTCCGGTACATGAACCACAGCGATCATCTCTTCATTATTTATCACGGTAAAAAGTTTGTCCGTTGGTTGGATCCGGTCTCCCGGCCGCTTCAAACGTTCGCCGATGACCCCGGAAATCGGTGAGGTTATGCTGGTGTAATCTAAATTAAGCTTTGCCTGCTGCCACAGGATTTTTTTGGCCTCTATCCCGAATCTGGCGGTTTCAAATTCCTCCTTACTGAGCAGCTGTTTGTCAAACATTGCCTGTTTGCGCTCATAGAGATTTTGCTCAAGCTCATAGTCGACCCTTGCTTTTGCCTCGGTCAGGGCATGCTCATCCGCTTCCAATTTCATCAAGACTTTGTTTTTTTCAACATAGTCACCCTCTTCCGCATAAATTTCTTCAACCAGACCCTGGACTCTGGCGTAAACGTCGGTCATTTTTTCGGTTTCGAGGTTTGAACTTAATAGAATAAAAGAAGAGATGTCCCCTGTCCCGGCAGTCGTTGTTTCAACCGGGATAAGGTCCACATCATTTTCACTGGCGTCCTGGTCGGTTTTCTTGTTGTCTTTTTTAATTGACGTCGTGTCGTCATTTGCGGCTGTTTCAATTTGATCGCTATCGCCGCTGTGTGCATCGCCACCCGAACAATTAATATTTACGAGGCAGGCGCCGGTAGCAAGAATTAGACACAATTTTGTCAACATTCTAACCATGATTTTCTCCTGAGACTGAAATTTTTTAACTGATTGAATTTAGGTTGAATAGCCTGTTGTTTGTTACGATTTAAGCCTTGTTTATGTTTCCAAGTATTCTTCTAAAAAGATAAGGTTTTTTTTGACAATTTCATACTATTTTGCTTCTTTTTTGAGAAAGGAAGAGCCCCGGTTTTTTTATAATGAAGAGTTATTTATCGACCCCATCACTACTGAGTCACTTAACTGACTCTTACTTAACTGACTACACTTAACTGACTCTTACTTAACTGACTCTGTTGATTTAGTCCTTGCGGATTTGTATTATGAAAGGATTTGGCAAAGTCATTTAAATGGATTTTTAAACGGCTTTCGATGGACTGTCCGAAATATATAGTAGGAAGACTTCTGGTCAATCATTCTTGTAATTTTCGTGAGCACCTGTCCTCGGCGAGATGCCTTCGGACTATCGTTTTGGGATTGTTTTGAAAACCTTATAAAAGGGAGTCATTAT
>SMXC01000191.1 GCA_004356825.1 Caldithrix sp. | reverse complement strand
CCCGCTTACCGCTCTGGTAGATGTCGAGGTAAAGGCTCTCGTTGCCGTTGGCCAGTTTCCGCTTTCTTAGTTTGACAGTCATTGCTTATCCCCTAAAAATAAAAAGCCCTGAGTGAGGGATAGGCTAAGCGGTAGCCTTTGACTGCACCCAGGACTGTAAAAAAAGTTCTCTTTTCTGTCCGCCTTATTCATCCCTTTGTTCTTGCTTTGTTACTCAGTGTCCAATTTAATACATGAGTAACAAATAAGCAACAAAAAAAGAGAAAGTAACAGAAAACATCTGAGAACAAAGAGAAACTGAAATGCCTTAACTTACTTTAATTATTTGCTTTACTTTTCCTTTCATTTTCTCTTGTTTTCCTGCTCAGGATTGAAGTTGAATCTTACTTTTTTACCAATCCGGTTTTTCCTGGCGCAACAGTTCGTCGTTGCCAGAGGATGATTCTATTAACTTCAGCATGCCAAGTATGGCCGGTTTGGGTTCAGTGTTCGCCAACCGCCTCCGTAAAACTGCCAGCCATTTCATTTCGTCTTCAGTGTAAAGCAACTCTTCCTTTCGCGTGCTGCTCGCCAGCAGGTTGATGGCGGGAAAAATTCTGGCGTCGGCCAAATCGCGATCCAGTACAATCTCGCTATTCCCGGTGCCCTTAAACTCTTCGAAAATCAAATCATCCATGCGGGAGCCGGTCTCGACAAGGGCGGTGGCAATCACGGTCACAGAGCCGCCGTTCTCGACATTGCGTGCAATGCCAAAAAATTTTCGCGGAATCTCAAGCGCCTTGGCATCCAGACCACCGGACATGGTTCGTCTTGAGCCTGAACCGTACAGGTTAAATGCACGCGCCAGCCGGGTAATGCTGTCCATCAGGACAATGATATCACGGCCGCACTCCAACTCACAGCGGATATGAGCCAGGGTCAGCTCGGCCAGGTTGACGTGTGATTGCAGACTCTGATCATTTGAACTTGCCAGTACCTCGGCGTGTACGTTGCGGCGAAAGTGAGTGACTTCCTCCGGACGTTCGTCAACCAGCAAAACAATTATACGCGTCCCCGGTTCACTGGCGTAAATGGCATTGGCGATTTCCTCAAGAAGCCGGGTTTTACCGGTTTTGGGTGGCGATACAATCATGCCTCGAGTACCTTTGCCGATGGGCGCAATCAACTCAATAATGCGCATCGACACGTTGCCGCCATCCCCGAGGCGAATTCGCTCATTGGGATCGATGGCCACCAACCGGTCAAATCGTGTGCGTTTCTGAAACTCCTCAGGCGCCAATCCGCAGATTGACTCGATCGTTTCGAGTTGCTCTCCTTTTTCTGTGCGGCGGGTGGTTCCGCTGACTTCTGCGCCATCCACCAGCCGGTGCTCGCGAATCAGTTTCGTGGAGACCCAAACATCTCCACGTCCGGGCTGAAAGGACCGTGCAGGATCGCGTAAAAAGCCACTGCCTTGCTTGAGGCGCTGCAGCACGCCGGTTGCTGTTTCGGACATAGAGTTCTTTCTGGTTGAGTTTTTTTAGGTAAGTTAGTCTTCGTCTGACCGGGAAAACCGCTCTTGTGGTGAAGACACCAACAAAATGATAAATTAACTTCAATTAGTCAAGCAAAAAATAGCAGACTGTTATTTAGAGTAACAGGCCAAGCTGTTTAACGAAAGCTTAGAAATCTTCTTTCCGTAATAAAAATTCTTTTATATGACCATCATTTTTTTTATATTAACCCGTATCATTCATAAAATTTCACCATAGAGGCACCAAAGATTATGGTCGCTTATACTAAATAACTCCAATCTTATCAAACCTCAGTGCCTTTGTATCTCTGGGTTCATGAATATTCTGGTTAATTCCACTTTTCTTAAACCTTACTTTTTTGATTCACTTTCATCAAGGAGAATGAGCTATGAAACTCCCGGCATCTATTCTTTTACTCAGCATCTTTGCGCTGCTATTTGTCTGCGCTGTTTTGGCGGCTGAAAAACGCGGCTCAGATTTAAAGGTGCCGATGGCAAAAGTCAAACCCAAAAAGCTCGAAAATCATGGCCACGTTCGGACGGATAATTATTATTGGCTGAAAGAACGCGAGAACCCGGAAGTCATTGACTACTTAAACGCGGAAAACGATTACACGGCCGCTGTGATGGCACACACAAAGGACCTTCAGGACGAACTCTTTGAAGAAATCAAAGGCAGAATTAAACAGGACGATTCTTCAGTCCCTTACAAGCTTGACGACTATTTCTACTACACGCGCTATGAAACCGGCAAAGAGTATCCGCTTTACTGCCGCAAAAAAGGGTCACTGGAAGGGGCTGAAGAGATCATGCTCAATGTCAACAAAATGGCAGAGGGTCATGATTATTTTGCAGTCAAGGGCCGAATAGTAAGCTGGAATCAGGACATTTTGGCCTTTGCTGCCGATACCGTCGGTCGGCGGATTTATGCTCTGCAATTCAAAAACCTGACCACGGGGGAGATATTACCGGACATGATACCGGCTGTGACCGGCAACATGGCCTGGGCCAATGATAATAAGACGCTTTTTTATGCCAAGCACGATCCTGCTACCTTGCGCTCGTTTCAAATATACAAACATACTTTGGGAACGGATTCCGCCGGCGACCCGCTCGTTTACGAAGAAAAGGACGACACCTTCAGCTGCTATGTCTCGCGCACCAAATCGAAAAAGTATATTATGGTCGGCTCGTTTCAAACCTTAAGCAGTGAGTTCCGCTACCTGGACGCAAATAATCCGAGTGAGGAATTTTCGGTCTTCCTGCCGCGGGAAAGAGAGCACGAGTACGACCTCGATCATTATGGCGACCATTTCTATATCCGCACCAACCTCAGTGCAAAAAACTTCCGTTTGATGAAAACGACGGTCGCGAAAACCGCCAAAGAGAATTGGCAGGAAGTCATTGCCCACCGCGACGATGTGTTCTTGCAAAACTTTGAAATGTTCAACGATCATCTCGTTGTCAGTGAACGCAAAAATGGTTTGCGGCAAATCCGCATTATCTCCTGGGATGGCTCAGACGATCACTACCTCAATTTTAGCGAGCCCGCTTATCTCGCCTATGTCAGCACCAATCCTGATTTTAATACGACCACGCTGCGCTATGGGTATCAATCGATGACCACACCCAATTCAATTTTCGATTATGACATGTTAAGTAAAAAGAAGGTTCTGCTTAAACAGGATGAGGTGCTTGGCGACTTTAGCTCTGATAATTATGTCACCGAGCGTGTATATGCCACCGCAGGTGACGGCGCGAAAGTTCCGATTTCAATCGTCTATCGCAAGGGAACAAAAATGGATGGCAGTAATCCGCTGTTGCTTTATGGCTATGGTTCTTATGGCAACAGCATAGATGCCTCATTTAAATCTTCCAGGTTGAGTCTGCTCGACCGCAGTTTCATTTTTGCCATTGCTCACATTCGCGGCGGGCAGGAAATGGGTCGCCAATGGTATGATGACGGTAAGCTTTTTAAAAAGAAAAATACTTTTACCGATTTTATCGATTGCGGTAAACATTTAGTTAAAGAAAAGTACACCAACACTGATAAGTTGTTTTGTTACGGCGGCAGCGCCGGCGGGCTGTTGATTGGCGCGGTGATTAATATGGCTCCGGACCTGTTCTATGGAGCGGCGGCCGCAGTGCCGTTTGTCGATGTCATCACCACCATGCTGGACGACAGCATTCCCCTCACCACCAGTGAATATGACGAGTGGGGTAACCCCAACGAAAAAGATGCCTACGATTACATGTTATCCTATTCTCCCTATGATCAGGTTGAAGCACAAAACTACCCGCATTTGCTGGTCACCACCGGATTGCATGACTCCCAGGTCCAGTACTGGGAACCGGCGAAATGGGTTGCAAAACTGCGCACGATGAAAACAGGCAACAACCGGCTGCTTCTGAAGACGAACATGGAAGCAGGTCACGGCGGCGCATCAGGAAGATTTAAGCGATATAAAGAAACGGCTTTTAGATATGCGTTTTTTCTGGATCTCGCCGGCAAGAATAAAACGAAGCAGGGTACCAACTGACCTCGGAAGCTTGTTTTTATAATTTATGATAAAGGGCAGACTGGAAATCCGGTCTGCCCTTTTTTATTTCCTTACCTAGCCAACGTTTTTTTTACCCAGCTCAATCCAGCAATTTTTAAAAAAGATAAGCTGTTTGAGTGGATTATGACGGACTTAGATATAGCAGACTCGCCAGAGTTCTTTGCCGGCCGCAAAATATGGCCATTTCCCCACAAATTTCTTTTGATTTCAAAAAACTTCTTGACTTTTGAAACTTATCTGTATATATTCGGTATATACAGTATGAACAATAAGGACAATTAACCATGTTACTCAATTTGACTGAACTTTCATCCGAACCTTTGTACGAGCAAATCTCAAGACAGGTCGCTGAAAAAATAACAATGGATGAACTGGCCGCTGGTTCTGTACTTCTCCCGGCCAACACGCTGGCAAGAGAACAGAGAGTCAGTGTCAATACCGTAAAACGGGCCTATGACCAACTCGAGAAACATGGGTTTGTCGAAGCAAAACCGGAAAGTGGTTATTATATTTCCGAACTGACAACGGAGGAAAAGCAAAACCTCGCCAGGCGAAAAATGCTGAATAACGAACTGCTGTTTAATGAGCTCAACATGGCGCGCAAAATTCAAAAAGATTTGCTGCCGAAAGTTTTACCTGATAATGAAAAAATTCAGATGGCCGCTTATTGGCAGCCCTGTCATTTTGTAGGCGGAGACTTTTACGACTATATCCAGCTTGATGATCGTAGATTCGGCCTCGTGATCGCTGATGCCTGTGGCAAAGGTTTGCCGGCAGCCATGCTCAGCTCACAAATTCAGGCCATGCTCAAAAGTGAGTTGAATAATGCAACGGAATTCATACCACCCTGCAGAATATGAACCGGCAGCTCGTTGATGCGATTTCAAAAGATAAATTCGCGACTCTGTTTTTTGGTGTTTTCGATAGTGCAGTGAATGAATTTGAGTACGCAACCGCCGGGCACAACTATCCGATTCTGATGACGAAGGAGGGCAATTTCCAGTGCCTGCAAACCGGTGGACCCGCCTTAGGTTTGCACAGCGGTTCGACTTTTCGCACAGATAAGATTCGCCTCAACCCGGGAGATTTCATCTTTTTTTATACAGATGGAGTGACTGAGACCATGAACGCCCAAAGGCAAGAATACGGTGAACGGCTTTTACTGAATGTTCTCAGCAACAGCCGTGCACTTGGCCCACAAGACATTCTTGATGCTGTTTTGGTCGACCTTGACAAGTTTCAACATGAACAATCATCAAGCGATGACCGGACAATGATGGTTTTAAAAGTAACGAATCAGCTTAAACTAACTTAAACACAAAGTGACAAAGCTTCACAAAGGATCACAAAGGTATTAGTAAAAGGTAGGGTGATGATAAATTCAAAGAAACACCTGTGTGAAACTTCGGGGTCTTCGTACCTTCGTGTTAAATAATTTCTGACCACAAATAACATGCTCCTGAATCTAACCGATCTTTCTTCAGAGCCGCTGCAAGCCCAGATTGTTCGGCAAGTCCGCGCCAAGATTCTAATTGGCGAGCTGGCCGCGGGAACGAACTTACCGTCCATCAGGGCCTTGGCGCGTGAACAGCATGTAAGTGTCATTACGGTGCAACGAGCTTATGAAACATTGATTCGCGAAGAGTTAATTCATTCGCGCCGGGGCAAGGGCTTTTTTGTTTCGGAGCTGGCAAATAAAAGGAAAGAAGAAATGGCTAAGCAACGACTACTTGAAAATCTATCGCCGCTGGTTTCGGCCGCGCTCGAGGAGGGGCTTTCCCAAAAAGATATTAAGCAGGCGATTAATATTATTTTAAAGCAAGATGGGAAGAAATGACTGGATGCTGGATACTGGATACTGGATGAGTTAGCATCAAGCATCATTTAGCTTTCTAAAAAAAATCAACTAAGATACGGAGGAAACTCAAAATGGCAAACGCATTTAAACTAACAAACTTAACCAAAACATTTTCCGAATTCCAGCTCGGACCGCTGAACCTGGAATTGGAGCCGGGAACGGTTTTAGGATACATTCGTCCGAATGGCTCCGGAAAAACCACGACGATGCATTGCATGGTGGGTCTGGTGCGGTCCGATGGCGGCGAGGTCGAGATTTTCGGGCGGCCAAACGATCTCACCAAACCGCCCGTATTCTGCTGGTTAGCCCTTTCCTTTTGGGAATGACCGTTTTGTCATTAAATTCATCAGGAACAGTTTTGGAGAATATTGGACAGCAAATATTATTTCTCAATGTCATTTTATTTGCCCTGATTCACCATGATTTGCGGAGTTTTACTGTCAGGAATTTTAGAATCATTTTCTATGTCATAGCCGCAGGATATCTTGCTTTGTTGATGGTATTTTACGAATTAGCGCCCTTGGAAACTTTTTTCTGGGGCATTTTGGTCGCTCCTTTTCTAATTCTGCTTCTTATGAGTTATACCCTTTTTATGAGGCGCAAATCATATTTAACATAACCCTCTAAGTTCTATGAATAAGTTCAGTAAATCTGTGTAGCAAGAACCCACAAATATTAATAACGTGGTTTAAACTAGGAGAATAAATGTACAACAAATTTCTTAATCGAGGACTTATCATTGCTATCAGTGTTCTCTGCTTTTCTGCCGCCTTTGCCTCAGAAAAGAGTCCGAAGGCCGTGAGCTTCGGTGCCAAGAATTACAAAACTTTTTGGGACACAATTATTTATGGTTTGCTGTGCCTGGGCATGGTGTATTTTAATTATCAGCTGTTT
>SMXC01000190.1 GCA_004356825.1 Caldithrix sp. | reverse complement strand
AAATTTGCGTTTTTATTCTGAAGATTACCGTGCCCTAAAATGACCGGCGTGGCACCTTCATTAAGATAAAAGTAAATGCCGCTGTTTTTCGAGTAAAAAATTTCAGAGATGTCACTATATAAAGAAAAATGTTTTGCCTTGGTAAAGTTTAAAAAGTCGATGACTTGATTCAACCCGCCATTTTCTCCAGTGTTTTTTTCAGGCAATTTTATGTTTGAAATAATCGGATAGTCAAAAAACATTTCCGTCCGAAATACCGGCATCGGTTGACCTTTTTCATCCAATGCCGTGAGCACCGAGTTATTTAAGAGGGCAATCGGTTGTTTTTCCTGCACTCTGATGACCAGACTTGAAGGCAAGCTGCGGCTCACTGTTGCCCGCTGAATAAGCGGGTGTTGCTCCACTTGATTGGCGATTTTTTGGGTATCAAATTCAAGTAAACTCATTGAGGGTTCGACCTTAATGAGGTTAAGCAACTCGGATTTTTTAGCAAACCGGTTACCCTCGAATTTGATATCTTTTAACGAAAACAACTCCTGTGCATTTAACCAGGTTGCGAGTTTCAATAAAATCAGGAGTGAGGTCGTGACAATTAAAACTAAAAGCCCTGCCCGTCTTGTTGGAAATGACCTTATCTTTCTGATTTTGTATCCTCTCTTTCTTGAGCTGTACTTCGAATAAACCATCATATCAGGAACCTCGAATGTTAAGCGATATTTTTTAGCAAGGGCTTGATTTTAACGGCAATATCGCCGGCGGCATTTGGTTTTGCTAATCGCACGGCTGCTTTTGACATAGACTCTCTTCTTTCCGGATTGTTTGAAAAATCTGAGATTGTGCTGACCAAAGTCTCTTTGTTTAGCGATTTTTCCAAAATCATAATTGCGGCGCCCGTTGTTTCCCGCGCTTTTGCATTAAACTCCTGGTGGCCACCGGCAGAATAGGGGTAAGGCACCAGAATTGCCGGCAGGCCGCAGATGGCTATTTCTGCCAGAGTGGTCGCTCCGGAACGACAAAGTACAAAATCTGCAGCGGCGTATGCTGAGGCCATATCCTCTATAAACTCATGATTTGAGATGCCGGGGTCGGCACCACATTTATCAGTAACTATTTTAGAATCGTGGGGCCCGGTTGCCCACAGTATTTGCAGGCCTGGCAATTCCTTTAATTCCTCGATGCTGTTTAAGACGGCCTGATTAATTGCGTGTGCGCCCTGGCTGCCGCCAAACACAAATAATGTAAGCTTGTCTTCTTGAAGATTCATTTTTTTTAAAGCGGCTTTTTTATTCACCAGGTTAAAGCCTCCGCGCACCGGGTTCCCGCTTACAAAGATATCCGATTGCCCTTTAAAATAGGGAATGGACTCTTCAAACATGACATGCACCTGGCTGACCCATTTGCCGAGCAAGCGGTTTACTAATCCCGGATAACTGTTCTGCTCTTGAATCACCGTCGGGATGCGGAACGTGATCGCCATCATTAGAGCCGGACCACTGACATAGCCTCCGGTCCCGATGACCACGTTTGGTTTAAATGTTAGAATCAAGAAAGTGCACTGCACCAAGCTGACCACAAGTCTGAGCGGAAAAATTAGATTGGCCAAACTCAATTTTCGTTGCAAGCCTCTCATCCAGATTCTCTTAAACTCATACGGGTGTTTTGGCAGTACTTTGTTTTCGATGCCATAGGCTGTGCCCACAAACATAATCCTGCTTGACCAGCGTTTTTGAAATTCCTGCGCGAGTGCAATACCCGGGTAAAGGTGGCCACCGGTTCCCCCGCCTGCAATCATCACTCTAAGTTTCTTTTTCCCGGACATATCTAAAATCAGGTTCATCTATACCCCGAGTAGTTTCCAAGCCGGGAAAGTTTTCTGCGATTTTGCTCTGCAATATTTAACAAAATGCCAATTCCAAATAGATTGACAATTAACGCCGACCCGCCGTAACTTAAAAACGGCATTGGAATTCCGGTCGTAGGAAGCAGGTTGAGTACAACCGCCGAATTAGTAAACGCGTAAATGGCGATATTGAGAACAATTCCGAAAGCCAGCAACTTACCCGGCTTTTCAACAGTCATCATTGCGATTTTAACCCCTATCGATACGAAGGCAATCAAAAGAATGAGTATAGCTAAAGTACCCAGAATCCCCATTTCTTCACCGACGATTGCATATATAAAGTCGGTAAACGGGTCGGGAAGGAAATGATATTTTTGCCGGCTGCCACCTAATCCCAAACCGAAAAAGCCACCGTTTCCCAACGAAATAAAAGACTGCTGTGTCTGCCAGTGCATTTCTTCACCTTTTAAAGAAGCGAAAAACCTTATTATGCGATCCCATTGGTAGCCTTTCTGCAAAAAAATTATTAACAAGAAGACCAGCGGGGTTATTGCCGGGAAAAAAAAATGGCGCAACTTTTCACCTGAAACGAAAACCAGGGTAATTACAATAAACGAAATGAGAATCGCTGTTCCAGCGTCTGGCTGCAGCACAATCGGCAGAATGATTAAAGCGATGACCCCAAGATGAAAAATGAACCTTTTGCTGGTGTCTGTTCTCATGAGATTGGTTCGCCCCAGTGAGTGGCTCAGAAATAAAATGAGCGCTAATTTCGCTAAATCAGCCGGCTGAAACTGGAAAGAACCTAATTGAATCCATCGTTTGCTTCCTCTGACAGCCACGACATCCGGAGAAACCAGAAGGTAGATTAAGGCGCCGAAGCTGACCAGTAAAATCAAAGGGGATATTTTTAGCCAAACGGTGTAGTCTATTTTAGAAACGAGCAGCATTAGTATGAGACCAAACAGTACTTTGTAGAAATGGTTTTTTAAAAAGTAATGGCTATCCTCATAAATTTCCTGGGCTTTAAATGAGCTGGCGCTGTAAACCATAACGACGCCGACAACCAGCAGAATGAGCACAATAAGGAATAAAGCTGAATCGAGTTTTAAGTTTTGCTCTCTCATTGTCGGGTTAACGAATTTTAAAAGTACTCAAGCTGAATAAGACAAGTAGAATGGCGATTATCCAAAATCGCACCACGACAGTTGATTCAGCCCAGCCGCAGAGTTCAAAGTGATGATGAATTGGCGCCATTTTAAACAGTCGCTTCTTTGTGTATTTGTAGTAAAGCACCTGGAGAATCACTGAAAGGGTCTCGGCTGCAAACACGCCGCCGATAATAATTAACAAAAGCTCTTTCTTGAGCAAGACAGCCAATGTGCCGAGCGCACTTCCGAGCGCCAGCGAGCCAGTATCACCCATAAATACCTGCGCCGGATATGAATTGAACCAAAGGAATCCCAGTGATGCGCCAACTAATGCCGCGCAATAAACGGTCAGTTCACCCGCGCCTGGCAGGTAAATGATGTTCAGATAATCGCTGAAATCAGTACGACCGGAAAAATAGGCGATGGCTGCCCAGGCCAAAGCCGAGATACCGACCAAACCGATTGCCAGACCATCCAACCCGTCGGTTAAGTTAACCGAGTTGGATGTCGCAATAATCACAAAAATGACCATCGGAATATAAAAGACACCGAAATCGATTTCATAGTTTTTGAAGAATGGTAGTGTACTTAAAGTACCGATGTCAGCAAATTGCGGCGCAAAGTAAATAACGCCCCCAACGATTGCTCCAAGCATTAATTGCCCCAGGAGCTTGTATTTGGCCACCAGCCCCTTAGAAATTTTTCTTACATCTTTGAGATAGTCGTCAATAAACCCCACGATGCCCATCCAAAGAGTTGCAAACAAGACTAACAGGATATAAATATTGAAGACCTGGGCCCAAAGCAGGGTAGGGATAATCACGGCGGCCAAGATAATGAGTCCGCCCATGGTTGGGGTACCCGCTTTTTTCTTGTGGCTCGGCGGACCATCCTCACGAATTTCTTCTCCGATCTGGTGTTGCCGCAGTTTCTTAATGATGTAAGGCCCGACCACAAAACTAATGAACAAAGCAGTGATGGCTGCTCCGGCTGATCGAAACGTAATATACCGAAAAACATTAAATCCGGAGACGATCTCTCTTAGCGGATAAAATAGATAATAGAACATAATTCAATATATTGTTGTTTGGATTAGGCAAAGGTACTATATATTGTTATAAAAGTCAAGAAAAAATTGGATTCAGGTGTTCGAACTTAGCTCAGAAAACTTCTGATTCGGCTCGGCTTAACACCTCATTTCTTAAGTAAAGCGTCGACGACTTCTTCCATTTTCATCGCGCGCGATCCTTTTACCAGAATTATTTGATCCTCTTTGAGTAACTCACCCAACTCGCCGATTAGAACTTTCTTATCCTCAAAATGTTTTGCGGTTAGATTCTTGCCGGTTTTTGTAGCCGCTTGAACAGCTTCGAAAGCGAGTTGTCCAAAAGCAAAAAACACATTCACACCATAATTTTTTAGAGACTCGCCGATTTTTGCATGCTCTGCAATCGCTTGTTCTCCCAATTCCAACATGTCCCCAAAGATAAAAATTTTTCTACCTGAAGCAGGGATGGCGTGCAATGTCTCCAGAGCGGCCAGAGTTGAGTCCGGGTTGGCGTTGTAAGCATCATTTAAAATAAGCATATCGTTATGCTTTAAAACTTCCATGCGTTTGCCTGGCAGCTTTACTTTTTCGAGAGCGGTTTTCATCCTGCCGGCATCGAGGCCGAACTCGGTGCCGACCGCAATTGCAGCAAGTGCGTTGATTAGATTGTGGTGTCCCATGAAGTTGATTTTAATCTCCATTCCACCAATTTGCATGACCGGAAAGCCGTGTTTATCTGTTCCGGGCTTTTCAGCGGCCACGTTTGCTTCTTTTCTAAATCCGTAAGTCACGCTTTTTTTCAATTCGGGTGTATGTTTAACAATCAAAGAGTCATCAAGATTGATGAAACCTGTCCCATTCGGGGTAAGGTATTGAAAAAGTTCCATTTTCGCTTTAGCGACTCCTTCCACTGTTTTGAGGAATTCAAGATGCCCGTGTCCAATATTTGTAATCAAACCAAAATCCGGCTGCGCAATCTCGCAAAGTCGGGCAATTTCTCCCAGATGGTTCATCCCCATTTCCATAACCAGAATTTTGTGACTGTCATTCAGTCTGAAAAGCGTCAGCGGTACGCCAATGTGATTGTTTAGATTCCCCTCGTTTTTGCAAACCTTACCCGCTTCCGATAAAACCGCTGCAACCATTTCTTTGGTCGTTGTTTTGCCGTTGGTGCCGGTCACTCCGATTACCGGAATGTTGAATTTTTTGCGATATTCAGTGGCTGATTCTTGCAGCGCTTTGAGTGAATCGTCAACGATTAGAATCGGGTATTCTTGAAATGTAGATTTGTTTTCTTGCCACCACTTTCCCTCAACCACTGCGGCTTTTGCCATGTTATCAAATGCACTTCGAACAAATTTATGACCATCATGGTTTTCTCCCCGAAGCGCAAAATAAACCTCATGGGGTCGAATGGTCCTCGAATCGATTGAGATACCCGAGATGGGAAGGTTTGATTTTTCTACCGGCCCACCGTAAACAAACGAATAATTTTGAGTTTCTAAAAACCAATTTAAAGTTAGATCCATCATTCTGCTTTTTAGTCAGCCTCTCAATTTCGCCCTCCCAAAAAGGGAAGGGTGAGGAGTCGTTCAATTGAGAAGAGTATCGATTTGATTCCTGGATTTAAATTCCAGCATGCATCTGGCTCCGGCCTTGATTCTCGCGCCAGCTTCGGGAACCTGGTTATACACACGGCCACTACCAAATACTTTTGCGGTCAACCCTCGCACAGACAATTCAGAGATAGCTCTGCGCATAGATAAGCCGGTCAACTTTGGCATAACCACATATTCAGTTTGATTAGGAAAATCTGAAACGGTTAAAACTACTTTCCGAAACTCACCCGAGTCCTGGTCTGTTTTTAACGTCTGACTTACGACAATTTCACCGCTGCCTTTCGTTTGGTATTTGATATTCATATTTTTCAAAATCTGTGTTGCTGTTTGAACTCTTCTACCGGTTAAATCGGGTATAACCTGGCTATCCGATTTTTCAATTTGGTTGGCGAGTATTTCACCAGAATATTGCCTGGGGGGCGAATAAATCTTCAAAATGCGTTGCAGGATTTTTTTAAACGTCGGCGCCGCCACATGTCCTCCGGAGTGTATGGGGTAAGGTTCGTCAATGTTGATATAGATCAAAAACTCCGGATGATCTGCCGGATAAAAGCCGGCAAAGGAAGCAACATATTTTGAGTTAGAATAACCAGGACGGTCTTCGAGCGGTTTTTGTGCGGTTCCCGTTTTCCCCGCCACTCTGCCACTTGAAATCGCCGCCAAAGTGCCTGTGCCGCCGGCAACAACCTCCTTTAAGATGGAGGTCATTTTTCGAGCTGTTTCCGCAGACATAACTCTGCGGATGCTTTGCGGCCAAAACTCAGAAATGGTTTGCTTATCTTTACTTTTAACTGCTTTAATAATGACCGGCTTCATAAGTTTACCACCGTTTGCAATGGCGCCGTAGGCCATGGCCATTTGCAGCGGAGTGACCGCAACCTCATGACCATAAGAGATTGCCAACAGCGAGAACCTAGACCACTCGTTTTGCTTATTTAAAATACCTGAAACTTCTCCGGGCAAATTGATGCCGGACTTAATGCCAAAGCCAAAATTCCTGGCCGACTTATACATTTCCTTTTTGCCGATTTCCCGGGCAATCTTAGCTACCCCGATGTTGCTTGAATACTTAAAAACACTTTTGAAAGAAAGCCAGGCGTGGCGCTTCGGGTCGTTTATGATTTCTCCAAATATTTTATACTTTCCGTTTTCACAAAAAATTGGGTCGTCAAGTTTTTTAATGCCGTTTTCCAGAGCAGTCATCATGGCAACAATTTTAAAGGTTGATCCGGGCTCAAAAATATCTGTGATGGTACGGATTCTCCATGCCGCTGGAGAGGTTCTTGCCGCCCGATTTGCATCGAAACCAGGCTGAGAAGCCATCGCTAGAATTTCACCTGTGTGTGGGTTTGTCACAATAACACTGCCCCCCCTGGCGTTAAAACGGGAGACGGCTGCCCTCAACTCTTCTTCCACAATCGTTTGAATCACTTGGTCAATGGTCAGGATGACATCATCACCATCTTTTGGGTCTTCGGTAGAGGATGAGATCGGTAAGATCTTTTTTCCTCTGGCATCCTTTTGGAGAATACGCCAGCCGTCCTCCCCGGTCAGATGTTCATTGAAACGAAGCTCGATACCGCTTAGCCCGTTGCCGTCGATATCCACAAATCCGAGGACTTGCGCCAGTTTTTCTTTAAAGGGATAAACTCTTTCAGTAGACTCGACGATCTTGACTCCATGCAGGTTCATCACTTTAATCATCGTCGCTTGCTTTTGATCGATTTTTCTTTCCAGTATGACAGAGTTATTTCCTTTCTTGATTTTGTTGACAATTTCCGATGAACTTTTCTTTAAAACCACCGCCAGTTTACGGCTTAGTTTTTCAGGATTGTCAATCATTCGTTTGTCCACACTAATATCAAAAGAGGAATTGCTCAGGGCGAGGGATTTGTGATTCCGATCAAAAATCAGACCTCTTTGAGCTTTTTGTACTTGCCATGCGAGATACTGCTCTTCAGCCAACTTGGTGTATTTTTCATGTCCGAACACTTGGATTTGCACCAAGCGCAAAAATAAAACCGCCGCAATCAGGTAAAAGCCTATCTGCACAAAGCGGAACCTCCAGACCTTTTCCTCTGGCTGCGGTATCCTCGGTCTTTGGGTTCTGAGGGCGGAATATTTATTTCTTCGATATCTGGACAATGTCTTCCCTTGCAAGAAACTCCAAACCTAACTTCTGAGCTATTTTATGTATCCTGCCGAAACTCGACAACCTCATTTTCTCTGTTTTTAGTTTTTTGTTTGCTGCCAGATTCTGAGCCAAGACCGCCTCCAACCTTTGAATTTCAGCCAACTTCAAGTTTGTCTGGATATTAAGCCACACAAACAGCAGCATCATAGCGAAGGTTAAAATCAGAACTCGGACTTGCGGCCAAACCGAACGCTTTTTCTTTTTTCGCAAAACAACCCGGTTTTTGATAACCGGTATTTTTCTTGTCTTTGCCATTAGTTTTGATTTAAGCTAGCGTTGATTGTTTTTCGCTTCTCATCTCTCAAGCACTTCCGCTGCTCTGAGTCTTGCGCTACGGCTGCGCGGGTTACGCTGAATCTCTTCTTCCAGGGGTTGAACAGATCGTTTGGTTAAAAGTTTTAGCAGGCCGGGTTCACCGCAAACGCAAATGGGTAAATCCGGGGGACAGACACAGCGCCTTGAGTTATGTTTGAAAAAAGTTTTAACGATTCTGTCTTCCAGAGAATGATAGCTGATGACGACCATTCTGCCACCCGTGGTCAAATAATTCGACCCAATTTCTAAAGCTGACTTCAGGTTTTCCAACTCTTCGTTCACCGCAATTCGCAGCGCTTGAAAAATTCTCGACAGAGACTTCACGCGGTTCCGATAGGGGAGAACCACGCTGATGATTTCTTTTAAATCTGTGGTGGTTTCAATGAGGTGTTTTTCTCTTTCCTTTACTATAACTCGCGCAATAGCTCGATAGCGTCTTTCTTCGCCATACTTTTTAAATATTTCACCTAACTCTTCCCCGGAGAATGTGTTCACGATTTCGTGCGCAGTGAGTTCTTGTTTTGAATTCATCCGCATGTCAAGTTTTCCCGAAGTACGGTAGCTGAAGCCCTTTTCAGCGGTATCAATTTGATACGATGACACGCCAAGATCGAGCAGAATTCCGTGTAGCCCGGCTATTTTTAGTTTTTTTAGAACTTCTCCGAGGTTTTTGAAATTCGCCTGTTCTGCAATAAAGTTTTTGAACTTTAAACGTTTCTGACTAAACTCAATCGCGTCTTTGTCAAGATCCAAGGCGACGAGCCGACCGCTTTTGCTGAGGGTCTTCAAAATTGCCTCGCTATGACCACCGCCGCCTAACGTTCCGTCTAAATAAATCCCTTTCTTTTCAGTGACGAGAAAGCGCAAAGCCTCTTCCTTTAAAACAGGTTCATGAAACATGGGCAAAGCCATCTAAAGGCGAATATCGAAATTCGAAATCCGAAGCAAATAATCAAATTTGCCGAAATCAATCCCAAAACGAGCAAGACTTTTCAGAAACTCGGCCATCTTTTGTTCAAATTTTATGATTTTGGGCTATTCATATTTTTTTCGAATTTCGTACTCAGGATTTCAAGTTTTATTTGTTTTTAAATACCAAATTCTTTAAACTCTTCCATCAGAGATTTTCCTTCGGTCGCCTGGGAAATCTGTTCGTACTGGCAAGGATTCCAGACCTGAATGGTATCAACAGATCCGATAATCCTGGTTTTCTTTTCAATGCCGGCATGAATGTAGTAGTCGGAGGGAATGTTCACTCTGCCTTGATTATCCAGAGAAACTTCAGTCGTGTTTAAGCCAAGCCGGCGGCGGAGTCTGTTGGCCTTTTCGTCGCTATGGGAAAGGTCAGAAACTTTGTCGCCAATACGTTCTTTCCATATATTATAGGGGTACATGGTGATGCAGTTTCCCTGTTCTTTGGAAATGACAAATTCTGTCTGATCCAACTCTTTCATGACTTTCCGAAACTTGGCCGGAATGTTCAATCGGTTGCTGCCGTCGATAGAATATTCAAATGTACCGAGAAAATAAACCATTTGAGTTTATTTTTAATAAACTTAAATAGAAAACCGTTTTAACCCAAATCAACCCGTTATGACCCAATAGTAACCAAAATGTTGCTTAATGTCAAGAGGAATTTCTTGTTTATTTTATTTTTTTATTCTTGCCTGTTTTTTTTGAATGATCGGTTGCCCTGCTCAAACTTTCGCTTGACAAAAAACCGATTTTTTTAAATATTAAAATCGTGTCAGAATTCACTTAAAACCAAAGGAGCCATGATGAAAAAACGACTTCTTCTAAAAGCATGGATTATAGCTACTTTATTATTGTGTTGGACTTTTGATCCTGTTGTCGCTGGAGAAAAAGAAGAACAACCCGAAGACAAATGGACGCCGAAACTCAGCATGAAATATAAATCAATTCGAGGGACTGCAATGTCTCCCGATGGCAAATGGATCGCTTATGTCGTCAGGGAAGCGGTGATGGAAGGAGAGAAATCGGAGTATCTGAGCCATATCTGGGTTGTTTCATCAGATGGCAGTTCAGATGCTCAGTATACCCGCGGCGAAAAATCAGCGTCGAACCCGTCTTTTTCACCGGCTGGCAAACACCTTGCTTTTACCTCCGCACGCACGGAGAAAAATCAGGTTTGGGTCATGCGAATCAGGGGTGGGGAAGCCGAGCAGGTGACTGAGGCTAAAAGTGGAGTGGATTCCTACCAATGGTCGCCCGACGGCAAGTACATTGCTTATACAATGAAAGATCCAGAAACGGAGGAAGAGGAGAAGGCGAAGAAAGAAAAAAGAGATGTTATTCTCGTCGATCAGAATTTTAAGTACAATCATTTGTACAAAGTACCTTTGGCAAAAAATGCAGATGGGAAACGTGAGACAAAACGGTTAACTGCCGGTGAGTTTCACATCATCTCCTTCGACTGGTCGCCTGACGGCAAAAATATCGTGTTTTCCCATAAAATCGATCCGCGGATTAATACTTCTCGAAGCGGCACGGATATTTCGGTCGTGCCCGCCGACAGCGGGGAGGTTAAACATTTGGTCGCCAGGCCGGGTGCTGACCGCAATCCCGAATATTCGCCGGACGGCAAATCGATTGCTTTTATTTCACACGGCGGCCAGCCCGAAAATATCGGACTTGGGGATCTTTATCTTGTTTCCGCCGCTGGAGGTACACCCGAGAAGTTGACCGAAACACCGGACCGCAATATTCGCTCAATCGATTGGTCGAGCGATGGAAAACACATTTTTGTAACAGAGTCCTTTCGAACTTCTCGTCATTTGTTTATGATTCCTGTAGACGGAAATGAGCTGGGTTTCATAACAAGCGGCGACGGTATTTTCAGTTCACTTTCTTTTAATGACAAAACCAATCAGATGACTTTTATTTATCAAGATTTGGGTTCACCTGCGGAAGTTTACACCTCTCCAGTTAAGAAACTAAATATGAAAAAGCTGACCGCAGTAAATGCAAATGTTTCCAAACCGAAGATGGCAAAAACCGAATTACTTAAATGGAAATCTGAAGACGGGCTGGAGATCGAAGGCCTGTTAACCTACCCCGTCGACTATGAAAAAGGCCGCGCCTACCCGTTGATTTTAAATGTTCACGGCGGACCTGCGGGGGTTTACACGCAATCGTTCACTGGCAATCCTGCTATTTACATGATTCAATATTTCGCGCAACAAGGGTACGCAATTCTGCGCGCCAATCCCCGTGGCAGCACCGGTTACGGCAAAGATTTCCGCTATGCCAATTTTAAGGATTGGGGATTTGGCGATTACGAGGACATTATGTCCGGTGTCGATAAAGTCATCGACATGGGAGTTGGCCACCCGGACAGCCTTTGCCTGATGGGTTGGAGTTATGGCGGCTATATGACTTCCTACGCCGTGACCAAAACCAACCGGTTTAAAGCAGCCAGCATGGGCGCCGGCCTGCCGAATCTGATTAGTATGACCATGACAACTGATATTCCGGATTATCTGGTTGCACACATGGGCGGCGAGTTCTGGGAAGATTATGAAACCTACGAGAAACACTCGGCAATTTATCGGATTAAAAATGTCACTACGCCAACACAGGTGATTCATGGCGCTGAAGATTTACGGGTTCCGTTTACCCAAGGACAGGAGTTTTACGTTGCACTTTCGAGACTTGGTGTACCGACGGAAATGGTTGTCTATCCCAGAACGCCACATGGACCGCGAGAGCCCAAATTTTTAATGGATGTTTCGGACAGGATTCTGATCTGGTTTGAAAAGCATCTGGGGCGAGGAAAACCAACGGAATTGACTGCAAAGTAGTTTTTAGTTTAAACTGTAGTTTGAAAACAGCCAGCCTGAAGGCTGGACTACAAGCAAAATGCATGCGTGAAATAAAAATCACCAACCTCCGTTTTGAGGCAACCCGAAGCTCAGGGGAAGTGAGCGCGATTCTCATGCGGCCCGAGAATGCGCGCTGGCTTTTAGTTTTAGGGCACGGCGCCGGAGCCGGTATGCGGCATAGTTTTATGGAGGCCGCGGCACAGCAACTTGCCCGGAATGGCATCGCGACGTTGCGCTACCAATTCCCCTATATCGAGCAAGGCAGGAAAAGTCCAAACCCGCTACCCATTCTCATGAAAACAGTGCGTTCGGCTGTTGCGGCCGCTTTGGACGCGGCTGTTGACTTACCATTGATTGCCGGGGGGAAGTCGCTTGGCGGCCGCATGACTTCTTCCGCTGCAGCGAAAGAGCCGCTGCCGGGAGTGAAAGGTCTCATTTTCTTCGGCTTCCCTTTGCACGCTCCGGGAAGGCAGTCAAACGATCGGGCCGCACATCTTTATGATGTCAATATACCGATGCTCTTTTTACAAGGCACCCGCGACAAACTTGCTGACCTTGAGTTTTTAAGACCGGTTTGTGATAAACTCGGCACCCAGGCCACTTTGCACACATTTGAATGGGCCGACCATGGGTTTCACGTTCCGAAAAAATCCGGCCGAACCGATAGGGAAGTAATTGAAGAGTTGGGGCAAACGGCCGGCGATTGGGTGATGAAATTGGGTTAGGTGTGATTCGGGAGAAAACTTTACTTCTGAACCGCCAGCGAACTCTTAAGGCTCGCCAGTAGTTCATCCGCTTTACAGCTTTCCTCTTCCGGAACAAGTTCTTGATACTTGCCAAGAACATCCACGGCTTCCTGCAGGTCTTCATTAATTGCCAGCACAAGTCCGAGATTAAAGTAAATATTCGGGAACTTGGGTTGAATTTGAGTGGCAATTTCATAATGCTGCTGTGCAAGCCGGAGATTATCCATATCAAAATAAAGGTTGGCGAGATTGTAGTGGGCTTCCAAATGGCGAGGATCTTCTTTTAATGATTGGGTAAAACAATCGAACGCTTTTTCTGATTTGCCTGCTTTGGACTCTAAGATTCCGAGGTTACAATAAGCGTCAGCCACGGAATCACCCTTGGAGATGGCCTTCCCGTAGGATTCAGCTGCATTCTTATCGCCGCGCTCATCCAAAAGGAGCGCTGCTTCAAACGGACTAAATCTCGAAGGCAAACTGACAATACGGGCGGGGTGCTGGTCCGAAGCAGGCGAAAACAGGTTCATCTGCCCATGCTTTTCCGGGTCTTTTTTCCGCCCTTTTTTAACTTTGACTCGCTCGAAACCAAGCTTTGCAGGTGGAGTTGCCGCTAAATGTAAAATCTTACCCATAATTTTAAAAAATCAAATTTCAATATCAAAAACTAAATCACGAACCTAAAATTCGTCATTTGTAATTTTGAATTGCTTCTTAAGCTGTTTTCTGTTTCTTGGTTTTCGAGAGTTTTGCTGCCGTTGCGTCTTTTTTCTTGCCAGTCGCCTTTTTCATCGGTTTCTTTTCGTCTTTTGCTTGATCGATGCTCGCCTTCAAAGCGGTCATGATATCCACAACCGGTTTCTCTTCTTCCACTACGGTGACAACTTCCTGTCCGTCTATTTTTGCCACGATCATATCCCGAAGCGCATCTTTGTAGCGATCTTTGAGTTCAATTTTGTCGAATGAGGTGGTCATGGAATCAACGAGGGTTTGCGCCAGCTTTAATTCATCAGGGTTGGCAACCATACCGTCTAGCAGCGGCACATCTTGAATATTGCGAACCTCCTTGGGGTAACGCAGCCGATACAGCATGATGCCGTTTTCCTGTGCGGTCATGAGCATGACAATTTCACGGTCGCGCAAGACCACCCGGCCGATGCCCATTTTACCGCTTTTTTTCAATGTTTGACAAAGCAGTGTATAAGCTTTTGCCGCAACTTCACCGTCCGGGCCGGCAAAATAGGGGGTGTTGAAAAGAGTGTGAGGAACCTCTGAAGCATCCACAAACCCTTCAATTTCGATAATTTTCGTGCTTTTGAGCTTCACCTTGTCGAAGTCTTCATTTTCTATAATGACGTATTGATCCGGCTCATATTTGTACCCTTTCACGATGTCTTCATTCTTGACCACTTCGTTGCATTTCTTGCACTTTTTGTCATAGCCAATCGGGCCGTTGTCTTCCTTGTGCAGTTGATTGAAACGAAGGGTTTCCGACGTTTCAATAGCGTTGTAAATGCGCACCGGAATGGTTACCAGTGAAAACCGAATATGCCCTTTCCAGATCGCTCTCATAAATTACCTCGCAGGTTTGTTACTAATCACCATCATTTTTAAAGGAAAGAAAAAAGTCCCCGAAAATCAAGCAAAAATTTGGATCGTATAATTTATTCAGGCGCTAAATCCGGTCGCAGCCGTACAAACACCGGCTCGCGGTAGGTCCCATTTGGCGTCATCGAAGCATATTGGACTTCACAAAAAAGCTTCGGCTCAATCCAGACCGTCTTCGCGTCGTCCATCGGTTTTTCTGCCACGGCTCTGGGAGCGTTCTTGATTTTCTTCAGTTCAGAGAAGACGTTTTTCATCATCTTGGTATCGAAACCGGTACCGACTTTTCCGACATATTGCAAGCCGCTGCCATTATTATATCCGAGTTGCAGCGCCCCGAAAAGTCCTTCGCGGTTGCCCTTGCCTGGCGTATAACCGATAATCACACAATCAGCGGTTTGGCGTGATTTGATTTTCAGCCAACTTGTGCTGCGTTTGCCGGGCAGGTATTTGCTGTCCCGAATCTTGGCCATAATTCCTTCGAGGCCCATCTTTTTTGCTGCTTCAAAAAGCTCTTTGCCTTCGCTAACCACTTCGCTGACCCGATAAGGCGTATCTTTGCGAATGGCATCTGCCAGCCATTCGCGGCGTCTCATCAAGGGTTCATTCACCAGCGGCCGCCCATCCAGGTAAAGACAATCGTAAATGTAACAAACCGCCGGGTATTTGGCGCGCGCCCGCTCGATCGCACCCTCCGATCTTTGATGCATTCGGTGTATAACATTCTTGAAACTTGGCATGCCGTTCTCTTCAAGACAAACGATCTCGCCGTCGAACAGGGCGGAGGTCGCCCGGAAGGCTTGATCCGGTATTACCAGTTCGGGAAACTGCTTAGTGAGGTCTTTTTGATTACGGCTGCGAATTTTTATTTCTCCTTCGTCCAGAGAAATCAAGCCGCGGATGCCGTCCCATTTGACTTCATAAATATAGTCCCCGGAGGTAGGCGGTTGACTTTGGCTGCTGGCAAGCATGGGCTCGATTTCATCCTGTACCCAATTTATTTGAGGTGAATCGAGGCGCTCGAGCAGCCAATCTCTATCTTTGGTGTTATAAATCCGATACTCCGCGTTTAACTGCGGGCTTTGCAGCCGGAAATAAAAGCCATCTTTCTTCTTTTTGGTGATTTCATATTTCCCCAGCGCGTAAATCCACATCATGCCGCCGCCATACTCCCCTTTGGGAATCTCGCCTTCGAATGTCAAATATTTCATCGGATGATCTTCAACGTGAACAGCGAGCCGTTTGATGCCGGGGCGTGGTGGCAGGCCTCTCGGCACCGCCCATGATTTCAAGGTGCCGTCCTGCTCCAGGCGCAAATCGTAATGCAGCCGGGAAGCATGGTGCCGGTGTACCACAAAGCCGTTGCCGTCTCCACCCGCGAATTCCGGACTTGGTTCGGAGGTTCTGTCGAACTTTCTTTTCTTCTTATAATTTTCGAGCTGCTGCGGGGTTTTATAAGTCCGCGCCGCATTGACATCTTTGACGATCTTTTTGGCTTTGCGCTTGGTGTGCAGTTGCACGGCGTAAGCGCCGAACCCTTCCCAGGCATCTCCTTCACTCAGTAATTTCTCCAGGGCGGTGTGGAGATTATAAACTTTCGGGTCTTTTACATTTTGCAGTTCATCCCATTGCAGGGGCATGGAAACCGGCGCCCCCGGCACGCCGCGAATACTGTAAGGAGAAACAATGGATTGGCTTGAGCGATTGCGGTAAATATCGACCAGGACTTTGCCCTTGCGCGCTTCTTTTTTGATGTGCAGCGTGGTGGTTTTGCTGTATTTTTCGACAAACGGTTTTGCGATGTCCTGAGCTGCCGCAAAAACCGTGTGAAAATCCCATTTCGGCTCAATGGGAACAACGAGGTGCAGTCCTTTGCCGCCGGTGGTTTTAACAAACGGGTGGTAGCCAAAACTTTCGATGGGCTCCTTTAAATTGAGAGCAATTTCAACCACGCTTTCAAAAGGGCCGCCTTCGGGAGGGTCGAGGTCAAAGACAAAATAATCCGGCTTGTCAAAATGCGGCTTGCGCGAATGATACTGGTGCAGCTCGAGGCAGGCGAGATTTGCCAGCCAGACCAGAGAGGCCTCTTCGGTGGCTAAAATATAATTGATTTTCTTGTCAGCTTCACCAAGTGGGACCTGCTCGATCCAGTCTGGGGTCCAGTCGGGTAAGTTTTTCTGGAAAAAGCGCTCACCTGTGATGCCGTCCGGGAAGCGTATCAGCGAAATCGCCCGGCCTTTGGCGTGGATGAGAAGCGTGGGCGCAATTTTCAGATAGTACTGAATAATTTCCGCTTTGAGAATACCGTCATCGGGAAAAAGAACTTTCTCCAAATTCGAAAGCTCGATTTTGCGCTTGCCGATTTGAACGAGTTGTGATGTTCTGCCCATAATCTGCTTTAACTTGGTTAACTAACTTTTCTCACTTGCTTTTACGTCATTCCGACCAACGGGAGGAATCTGAGTATTGGCATGCTAAGATATGAAGGCTAAATTCAATTTTTCAAGACAATCCGAGCTCATCAGATTTCTCGCTTCGCTCGAAATGACATAGTTCTTTGTTATTGTTTTTACTGATGCTTATGTAGACATTCTCAAGTGAGAAATGTTAGTTAGTAACTTAATAATCTGCGGAAAGGTAAAGATTATTTGATCAGTTTGCAATATTTTTTTAATCTTAATCAGAGTTTTAAGTTTGATCTGGCGGAAGAGTTCTTAGCCACGGATTTCATAGATTTTTTTAGTTCCAATTTTGTGATTTTTTAAATCAGCGTCTATCCGTGATTATCCGTGGCAAAAATTCTATTTGTTGTCATTTGGCAAGGTATAACTAAATTGATATGTTTGTGAACTAAAAACTGTTTGCTTATTTAGACAATAATCTTTAAATAGAAATTCAAAATATCCTGGAGCATAAAATGCAGTTATTCGTCGGCACCAGTGGCTACAGCTACAAGGAATGGAAGGGACCTTTTTATCCGCAAGACCTGCCGGATAAGGAGATGCTCAATTATTACAGCAGCCAGCTTCCCGCAGTTGAAATCAACAACACGTTTTATAGATTGCCAAGTGTCAAAATGCTCGAAAACTGGCAAGAGCAGGTGCCTGAAAGTTTTCGGTTTGTCCTCAAGGCCTCCCGCAAGATTACTCACTTTAAGAAACTCAAGGAAACCGACGAAGAGACAAACTATCTATTTAAAACCGCCGCAACCTTGGGAGAACAGCTCGGCGTAATCTTAGTGCAACTACCGCCTTATTTACGCAAGGATATTGACCTGCTACAGAATTTTCTTAAACTGATTCCGGATGGTAAGGCAACGTTTGAGTTCCGGCATCACTCCTGGTTTGAGGAAGATGTTTTTGAGAGTCTGCGCTCAAAGAATTGCGCCTTAAACTTCTCCGAAATGGGAGATGATTCAGAGATTAAGCTTGTTTCAACTGCCAATTGGGGCTACCTTAGGCTTCGGCGCGTGGACTATGATGATAAAGCGCTGAAAGATTGGATGCAACGGGTTCAGGCTCAGGATTGGCAGAAGGTTTACGTGTTTTTCAAGCATGAAGATGAAGGGGCGGGACCAAAATTGGCTCGCCGGTTTTTAGAATTTGCCCGAACTTAGGAGGCAAATATGGATTTCGAGATTGCGGTTAGACTCAATATCTATGACACCATTGTTGAGACCACTAAAGCGCCGACTGTCGCTGAAGTTGCAAAAGTGTTGGCTAGTTCGGTCGATGAGGTAAGGGAGGCTTTCAATAAACTTTGCGAGAAACGGTTGTTGGTTTTCGAAGCCGATTCCGATAAAATAAGAATGGCGCCGCCGTTTTCAGGAGTGGAGACACCCTTTCGAGTCAAAGTCGGTGGGAAGTCGTATTTCGCAAATTGCGTTTGGGATGCCCTTGGGGTTGTAGCAGCCCTGCACGATGATGGCGATGTTGCAACAACCTGCGGCGATTGCGGAGAGGGGATATTACTCGAGGTACGCAATGGCGCTCCGGTGCGGCAAGACTGCGCCATTCACTTTGCAGTGCCGGCAGCGCACTGGTGGGATGACATTGTTTACACCTGACAAACCATGCTTCTCTTCCGGTCGGAAGAGCATGTGAATAAATGGTGCACGGATCACAATATTCCACGGCGGCCGATTTTCTCATTGGAGCAGCTTTGGCAATTGGCCGTTACCTGGTACGAAAATCGACTGACGGTGGATGCGCGGCGGCCGGCTCCCGGCGACATGGTTAAGATTTTTGCTGACATCGGTTTGGAAGGACCGTTTTGGGATCCCCGGTCCGATCAATGGACCAGCGGTCCTTAGCGCTTTGCCGAACATGCCTTCAAATAATTTTCACAAAAAGGGGCCGGTGGGGTGCCTCCTGATTCACGGCTTTACCGGCAGTCCAAGCGAGTGGCTGGACCTGGGCGAGGTTCTGGTCGAACAGAACTTTACGGTTTCCATCCCGACCTTGCCTGGACATGCCACCCATTCGGCAGATTTGTTTAATTACACCTGGCGCGACTGGTTTAATTGCGTGAAAGAGGCTTATGAGGAACTAAATAAAGTCTGCGACGAAGTTTTCGTGTGCGGACTTTCAACCGGTGGGACACTCGCCCTGAATCTGGCCGCGCACCGGTCTGTTCAGGGGATTGTTGCTTTGTCTACCGCGATTAAGTTTCCAACCTGGCAAACAACGGCAATAAAATTTTTAAAGAGAGTCAAAAAGTACCGCTACAAACGAAATGGCGAGGACGTGCGCGACACATCCGTGAAATCAAAACTGGCGAGCTATCAAAAATACCCGCTTTATGCCGCGGAGCAATTCTTTCAGCTTCTGGATCATGTTCGCGGGGACTTGCCGGAAATCACACAGCCGATTTTGATTATGCATGCCAAAAATGATCACTCGGTTGCTTTTTCGAACTCTACCATCATATTTGATGAAATCGGATCAACCGAAAAATGGAAGATTGACCTGGAAGAATCGTATCACATAATCACGGTCGATGTTGAAAAGGAGCGAGTCAAACAGGAAATGTTGAATTTTATTAAAACGCAATCCAGAATACTGCAAAGAAAGCCCGCCAAAAAAGCAACAAAACCCGCGAAAAGGAAAATCAGTTAAGTTACCCGATTAATTCGTGAATTCCGTCTTCATATAAAACCTCAATAATGTCATGCCCGCGCAGACGGGCATCCACTACCGGCACCAAGTTGTTGACCTTCACTGGATTCCCGCCTGCGCGGAAATGACGACTTTTTTTTGCGTGATGCTATGGAAATGTTAGGAAAGAAATATAAACGCCAAACCGCAGCAGCCAGTGAGAGACCACAATGCCCTTTTCCGGGGCCTCTAAAAAAGTCAGTAAGTTGCCTTTTAAGCGGAAGGTAAAAAAGAGCATGAAACTGAAATAGAAGGCATTGATGAAGGTAGCAAGAAAATGGCTGCGTCGGTTTTTTATAGGTTTGGCGCCCCGCCGGTTTCTCCTCGGTTTGCTGCGCCGAAATTTGCGTCAACATAGCTGTTGACCTGTTTAGCCTGAATAATTCATAAAAAAAGCTGTTTCATCCAACAAAGTATTGTTTTATATTGTTTTAGGCATAAGTGCAAACGAAAACAAAGTTGGAGAAACAGCTTGCTGAAAGATACGAAACAATTGGTGTTTTTT
>SMXC01000189.1 GCA_004356825.1 Caldithrix sp. | reverse complement strand
TGCATAACCAAGGCTCCATGAAAATTTTGCTAAAAAAACACAATCTTGCAGGTTTAGTACAGATAAATATTTGTTCAAGAGCTTAGTAAACCGGAATTCTAATGCCAGAGTTGTCCACATTCACTATTTTTGTTGCTGCTTCGGTGCTTCTGCTCACACCGGGTCCGGCAGTTCTGTATATCGTCACGCGCAGCATTGATCAGGGTCGCGTCGCTGGAATTGTCTCGACGTTAGGAATTGCTGTTGGCACACTCTTTCATGTGGCCGCTGCAGCATTTTGGATTTCGGCGCTGTTGATTTCCTCTGCCCTGCTCTTTAATTTTGCGAAATATATGGGAGCTGCCTATTTGATCTATCTCGGGTCCGCAAGCTATTGGTGAAACAGGAACTGCCGTCAATTCAAAAGGTAGAGCCCAAAAAGTTATTACAAATTTTCTATCAGGGGTAATTGTTAACGTTTTAAATCCAAAGACGGCTCTATTCTTTTTTGCATTTTTACCGCAATTTGTCGACCCTGCAAAAGGAGCTGTGAGCGCTCAGATTTTATTTCTGGGCGCTGCATTTGTTGTCATGGGGCTGTTCAGTGACGGACTCTACGCCCTTTTGGCCGGATCGTTAGGAAAGTGGCTTAGAAGTAATTTACGTTTTTTGTGTGCACAGCGCTATTTTGCCGGCACGGTCTATATTGCCTTAGGGGCAGTGACAGCTTTGTCGGGAGCGCACAAAAATTAACTATGGTTTAAGTGTAATTTAAGGAGAGTCCATGCGAAAATTAGTTGTATTCATTATTTTTTTTATTTTACCTACAGGACTTTTAGCCGGAACCCATGATTCAAAACCATTTGTCATCGGCGAAACTATCACTTTTAAATCAGACATCCTGAATGAAGATCGGCAAATCCTGATTTCAAAACCGGCCGGATATGATCAATCCAGTGCAAAATATCCGGTTATGTACTTGTTGGATGGCAACGCACATTTCCATCATACAACTGGAATTATTCAGTTTCTGTCTTCGGTTGGAAATATGCCGCAAATGATTGTGGTTGCCATTCCCAATACCCAACGCACGCGTGATTTAACCCCGGCAACCAGTGACACTTCCAGCCGACTCCGGAACGCCGGCGGTGCGGATGATTTTCTCAAATTCATCACCAGGGAACTCATGCCTCATGTTGAGAATAACTACCGAACGCAGCCATACAAACTTCTCGTCGGTCACTCTTTCGGTGGGTTGTTTGCAATCAACACACTTCTGACCCATCCCGATTTCTTTGATGCTTATGTGGCCAGCAGCCCAAGTCTCTGGTGGGACACCCAGCGACTTATCGATGATGCAAAACCTTTCCTTCAAAGTAATTCAGGGCTGAAAAATTTTCTTTTTGTCACTTTGGGGAATGAAGGTGGAGATATGCTTCCGGCAGCGCAAGCGTTTGTTCAAGTTCTAAAGAAACATGCGCCAGTGGGGCTGGAATGGCAATATGATCACATGGAAGACGAAACCCATGGTTCGATTCCGCACCGTACGACTTATAATGCACTTGAGAAGCTTTACATGGATTGGAGGTTACCCATTGAGATAGTAAGAACCGCTAGCCTCGATGATCTTGATGCGCATTTCGAAAAATTATCCAAGAAATTCGGATATCAAATTATCACACCGGAAGGATCGGTGAACAGGCTTGGTTATCGACTTTTAGGTGCAAAGAAAATGGCAGAAGCGATTACGGTTTTTAAGCGAAACGTGAAAGTCTACCCAGAGTCTGTAAATGCATATGACAGCCTGGGTGACGGCTATGATGCAAATAGGCAATTTATATTGGCGGCAAAGAATTATGAAATTTCTTATAAAAAAGCGCTGGAAACATCACACCCAAATCTGCAAGTTTATATGAACAACTTTGAACGGCTGCAGAAAAAATTAGCGAGCGATTAAATGAATCGTCGGCAATTTTTTAAAAAAGTGATGAAGCTAAAACGACTGACATCTTTCCGCGCGGTCGTCAATATTCACGGCATCAGCCTAAAAAGATATCCTTTTCTATTTTCCCTTATGAAATATTAATGGATCAAAAGAGAGAAATATGGCTGAATAGACAAAGCTTGGTAATAAAAATCGAGGTTGCATGAAGCTTAAGTTTGTCAAAAAGCTAGGCAGCTTTCCAAGTTGGTCTGGCGGATTGTTTATAAAAGAAATAAAATTGACTTCAAGCTTAGAGCACAAATAGCAGATTCGAGCGATTGGCCTGAAAGAAACTGAACAAATGTCTGAAAAACAGTTTCAAGAAATAGTTTTGCTACATTATGAGGTAGAAAATAAATGGTGGCGATTGGTTGAAGCCTCGAAAAGAAAAAAGAAGCCGGCTCTTGGTCAAATCGCGTTTCAGATGAAGAAGAAAAATATTTTGTTCAAGGTAATCATTGATCCAAAATACGCCATAATCCTCTAAATAAAAAGAACGCCTGGAAATTATGAGAGATTCACTGTCTCAAAAAATAAAACAAGCGCGAGAAGAACTTGATTCGCACGTAAGAGAGATGGTCGAGTGGCATTTCAACCCGGAGACCGGCAGCGAGTTCTGGCTGGATTATGCCAGCAAACTCGACTTCGATCCACGAAAAGAAATCGGCGGCTACGCAGATTTAAAAATTCTCGGCCATTTTGAGGATACCTGGCTGCGTGGCGGCCCGGTGCGTAAATGGGTGCCGAAGCCTTTGTTAAATGAGCCGATTTATGTTTTTGAAATCGGCGGCTCGACCGGTGTTCCAAAGACGCGGGTGAATATTCGCGACTTCCAAACCGATTACGAAATGTTCAGCGAGACACTTTCGGACGATGGTTTTCCAAAAGGCGCCGACTGGCTGATGCTCGGGCCAACCGGTCCGCGTCGGTTACGCTTGGCGATTGAGCATTTGGCGCAGCACCGCGGCGGAATGGTGTTTTTCGTTGATTTGGATCCGAGGTGGGTGAACAAACTCATCAAACGCGGGGCTCACGAGGAATTGGAATTGTACACAGATCATGTCGTCGGACAGGCCCTGAACATTCTCAGAGTTCACGAGAACATTCACTGCTTATTCACCACCCCCAAGCTACTTGAGGCCCTTTGCGAAAAAATCAATCTAACGAAAACGGGAATAAAAGGCATCTTCTGCGGCGGCACAGAGATGAATGCGCAATTTAATCGGTTTGCCCGTGAAGAGCTGGTGCCGGGAATCGATTTCGTGCCGACCTACGGAAATACTCTGATGGGATTGGCTGTCAACAAGCCGTTCGACCCGGCTGATAATTATGCAATTATTTATTATCCACCAGCCCCGCGCGCGGTTTTTGAGCTGGTCAATCCAAAAAACACAGAAGAATCAGTCGATTATGGTGAAACGGGCCGGGTCATGTTGACGACTCTGACCAAAGAATTTTTTATGCCGCGATTTTTGGAACGGGATGAAGGGGAGCGCGCCGAACCCATCGAGCCTTTTCCCTGGGACGGGGTGGCGAATTTGCGGCTATTGTCTTCGCTGCAGAAGTCTGTTGTAGTGGGGGTTTATTAATGCTACACTTTCCAATCCTGCGCGCGGGGCAACCTTACAAAAGTCTATCCGTTCTCGACGTTACCAATTTTAAAACAGGTGAGAAGATCGCTGAACTGAGTCAGGCAAATAGCGGACTGATTCGCAAAGATTTTTCTCAAGCTGAAAAGAATAAGCAGACTTTAAATGACTTGCCGGTGCATGAATTGCTGACGATGTGCAATAATGCCGCAGCCTTATTCATGAAGGAAGAACTACCGATTAACGGCGCAACCCAATCACCGGAAGACTATATCCGGATTCTTTCTTCAACGACGGGTATGCCGGAAGTGCTGTGCCGCAAGAATATGGACAAAATAAGCTTTGTTCTCGACGAAATGGAAACAGTTTTAAGCGGATTGACTCGCGGGCTCGACCTTTCTATCCTCGATCAAGGGTGGGGCAGTGAAAATGGCAGCTCACTTAGTTATTTATGTACCACCAACTCTTTAGGAGCCATTCTACCCAACAACTCGCCGGGTGTGCACTCTCTTTGGCTGCCCAGCATTCCATTAAAAGTCCCGCTGGTCCTCAAACCGGGGACTCAAGAGCCCTGGACACCCTACCGGGTGATTCAGGCATTTATTGCCGCTGGGTGTCCACCGGAAGCGTTTAGTTTTTATCCGACCGATTATTCGGGTGCAAAGGAGATTCTTCTCCGCAGCGGGCGTTCGATGTTTTTCGGGGGTGCATCAACTGTGCAGGCCTGGGAAAAGGACCCTCGTGTTCAAATTCACGGACCCGGATGGAGCAAGGTTCTATTCGGTGAAGATCAGGCTGAAAACTGGCAACAATACCTGGATACGCTCGTAGATTCTATTTTGATCAATAGCGGTAGATCTTGCCTCAATGCCTCCGGCGTTTGGGCCCCATCTCATGCCCGCGAGATTGCCGAAGCGCTGGCAAAAAGACTTGCCAAAATTCAAGCAAAACCGATGGATGATCCCGAGGCGCAGCTGGCTGCTTTTGTAAATCCGGCTGTGGCCGAAAGTATCTCAAAATTGATTGAAAGCGGACTTAGCGAAGGCGGGGCTGAAGATTTAACTGCTAAGTATCGCGATTGTGATCGAGTCGTTGCAGTCGATGGATGCACCTTTCTGTTACCGACCATCATTTGGTGTGAAAGGCCGGAACATCCGCTGGCAAATACCGAGCTTTTGTTTCCTTTTGCCAGCGTTATAGAAATTCCTCAAAATGAAATTTTAAAAAAAATGGGACAGACTCTGGTTCTCACAGCACTAACGGAAGATAAGAAATTTATTCAACGGATCCTGGCTGCGCCAAATGTCGATCGGCTAAATTTAGGTCCGATTCCAACGAGCAAGGTGAGTTGGGATCAACCGCATGAAGGCAATTTATTTGAGCATTTGTATAAACAGCGAGCCTTTCAATCCGGTCACTTCCTAACCAATGGGAGAAAATTTGTAAATGAAATTTGATTTTAAGAAATTCCGCTTAAGCTTCTGTTTGATTTTTTCCCTCTTATTTTTATCTCAGGTCGTTTTTGCGAGTGGCAAGGCAGAAAAGATCGATGAATTCATGAAATATTGCCATAGCAATGGCTTATTTAACGGAACTGTTCTGGTTGCTGAAAACGGCACGCTTATTTATATAAACGCCTTTGGTTTTGCAGACTTTGAAACAAAGAGAGAATTGCAGGTTACCTCACCCTTTTATCTCGCCTCAGTTTCCAAGCAATTTACAGCGATGGCCATCATGATTCTCAAAGAGCGCGGAAAGCTTAATTATGAAGATAAGCTTTCAAAATTTTTTCCGCAATTTCCGTCTTATGCAAGTCAAGTGACAATTCATCATTTAATGACTCACACTTCTGGCATTGCGAATCATTATCGATTGGGCACTTACAAAGCGGATCTGACTAATAGGGAAGTTCTTGAGATTTTAGTCAAACAAGATACCCTCGATTTTTCCCCTGGCGAAAAATATTCCTATAGCAATGGTGGGTATGTTTTGTTAGCTATGATTGTGGCGACAGCATCCAGGCAACCTTTCCATAAATTCATGAAGGAAAATATTTTTGAACCGTTACAAATGAACCATTCTTTGGTTTATGATGAATCCAAACCAAAAATAAGGGAGCGCGCGGTTGGGTTTAATATGTATGGTGAAAAATCGGATTACGAGCTTTTGACCAGTGGTGCAGGAGGCATCTATTCAAACATAGAGGACTTATTCAAGTGGGACAGGGCTCTCTATACAGAGAAACTTGTGAAAGCCTCGACACTCGCAGAAGCATATCAACCGTTTATTTTAAAAAATGATAGCACTTCGAATTATGGCTACGGTTGGAGTATAAGTGAAGATGAAACCGGAAAAACAGTGGCACATACCGGAAGACTGAGTGGGTTTAGAACGTATATTGAGCGCCATTTGAAGAAGCAGAACACCATCGCTTTTCTCACCAATCAGGGAAACGCCACTGCTCTTTTGGGAATTCAGAAAGGCCTTGGAAATATTTTGCTCGGTCAGGATTTTGAATTGCCCAAAAAACAAATTCAGGTGACGATGTACAAAATTATCGAAAATGAAGGCGTAGATACAGCGGTCATACAATACCGTATCTTAAGAAAGCAGCATTTTGACAAATATGATTTTTCTGAATCGCAATTAAATTCTCTAGGATATCATCTGCTTCAAAAAGAGAGAATTCACGAAACAATTCAAGTTTTCAAGCTGAATGTTGAAGCCTTCCCAGAGTCATCTAATCCCTATGACAGTCTTGGCGAAGGATATATGGCTGACGGTGATTTTGGACTGGCAATAAAAAACTACAGGAAATCGTTGGAATTGAATCCTGATAATACCAACGCCGGCAAAATGTTGAAAAAAATTGATGAACAAATCACTAAGGCAGCAACAACAAAAACTTTTTAGTATCTGAATAATGCAGGATTTCGATTACAATCCAACTACCAGGGTAATCTTTGGCGAGAATGCTATTGACCAGCTCGGCGAATTGGCGAAAGAGCTTGGCGCCAAAAAAGCTTTACTGGTCACCGATCCGGGGCTCGCTAAAACCGGATCTGTCGCTAAAGCTCTTACAGCCCTCAATAAATCGTTGATTGATTCCGCCGTCTTTCAGGGCGTTATAGAAAACCCGACTACCGGACAGGTTGAAAGCGGCGTTCAGTTTGCTCAAGAAAATGGCCCAATTGATATCATCATCGGGCTTGGCGGTGGCAGCTCCTTGGATTGCGCCAAAGGGATCAATTTTTTACTGACTAATGGCGGTAAGATGGAAGACTACTGGGGGTTCGGCAAAGCGAAGAAGCCGATGCTGCCTGCGATTGGTATTCCAACAACAGCCGGTACGGGCAGCGAGGCACAATCTTTTGCTTTGATTGCTAAAGAGGACACACACCAAAAAATGGCTTGCGGAGATATTAAGGCGCGTTTCAGGACTGTGATACTGGATCCGAATTTATTGCAGACAGTCCCCCGAAATGTTGCTGCGGTTACAGGAATTGATGCGATTTCCCATGCGATTGAAAGCTTTGTGTCGATGAAACGGAATGCATTTTCTCAGATGTTTTCCAAGCAAGCCTTGAAGTTGCTCTCTGAAAATTATCGAGCCTTCATCTCAGATCGCCAAAACTTGGCGGCGGCTGGAAAAATGCTTCTCGGCGCTCATTTAGCCGGCAATGCCATTGAAAACTCAATGCTCGGCGCGGCACATGCTTGTGCCAATCCCTTGACGGCTCACTTTGATATGACTCACGGTGCTGCTGTTGGTTTGATGCTGCCGCATGTAATCAGATTTAACGCAGAAACAGTGAACGGCTTTTATGATGAATTAGCCGAAACCGCCGGATTGAAATCTGGTGCGGAAGGTCTTGCGGCCAGGATAACAGAACTATTTGAAATGGATCATCTTCCAGTGCGGCTTCGCGATTGCCACATCAGTGAAACCGAATTGCCCGAATTAGCTGAGGAAGCAGCTGAGCAATGGACGGGAAAGTTTAATCCCAGGCCGGTTGGTGAAACAGAATTGTTGGAGTTGTATCGACAGGCTTTTTGATTTAGTTGTTGAGTTAATGGGTAGGGTGGATGACTTTATTTAAGGATTTGGAAGTTTGGAAATCGGCGCGTGAACTCAGAAAATCGATTGCAAAGTTAACCAAGAGTTTTCCAAAAGTGGGAATATAGATTAATAGATCTGATACTTTGTTCATCACGATCAGTGGCAGCGAACATTGCCGAAGGATTTGGGCGATACCTTTATCACGAGAATATCCAATTTTGCCGTCAGGCGCGCGGTTCGCTGAATGAGACTTTAGCACACTTAGTTTGCGCCTTTGATGAAGGTTTATAACCGAAGAAGAATTCAAAAACCAGAAGGCAGTATTTAAGAGCTGCTTGAAATTGTTGAACGGGTACATCGGTTATTTAAAAAAAGCTGTGCAAAACAAATGAGAATAACAATTAACAAATAACTCAATAACTGTAAATTATGCAGCTACTACTATTACTATTTTTAGTTGTAACAACAGTTACTCATCACGGAACAAATGGTACCGACAACTGGCTCATGTTTCGCGGCAACCCCCAGCTTACCGGGGTGAAAGAAGGTGAACTACCTGAAAACCTGGAGATACTCTGGACATTCGAAGCAAGCGATGCCGTTGAATCGACTGCAGCAATTTACAATGGGAGCGTTTATTTTGGCACGCTCGACGGTACTTTCTATGCTGTTGATTTTGTTACCGGAAGACTGAAATGGAAGATGGACGGCGCGGATCCGATAAAATCATCCCCATCTATTTATAACGACACAGTTTACTTTGGTGATGAACTTGGCAAATTTTATGCTCTGAATGCAAAAACCGGTGAAAAAATCTGGACATTTGAAGCCGAAGCTGAAATCAATTCTTCAGCTAACTTTTACCAGGACAAAGTGCTTTTTGGCGCCTATGACAATTTCCTTTACTGCCTTTCTGCAAAAGACGGCAGCTTGGTTTGGAAGTTTGAAACAGATGGATACGTTCACGGCACTCCGGCAATTTTGAACAATCGTGCTTTCGTGACCGGCTGCGACAGTTACTTTCGGGTCATCGATATCCCTTCGGGAAAAGAGGTGCAAAAAGTCGACCTGGGAGCCTATGTGGCTGCAAGTCCTGCAATTCACAATGACCGGGCATATTTCGGCTCTTTTGGAAATCAGGTTTATTGCATCGATTTAGAAAAATCAAAAATTGTCTGGCAATATGAACACCCGAAAAGAAAATTCCCTTACTATTCATCCGCAGCGGTAACTGAGAAAGTGGTCATTGTTGGTGGGCGGGACAAGATGGTGCATGCCTTGGATCCAAAAACAGGCGAAGCGCTTTGGACCTATCAGGCGAAAGCAAAAATAGAATCCTCGCCTATTATTATAGGAAATAAAGCAATTATTGCCTCGACTCGAGGCATCATTTTTATTTTTGATATTCACTCAGGCAAAGTGCTTTGGGAATTCGACACAGCCTCAGCAATTGCGTCGTCAGCGAGCTTTGCTGACGGCAAATTTATTATCGGCAACGATGATGGCATCGTTTTTTGTTTCGGAAAAAAATAACTGAAAGGAAAATTCCAATTTATCAAATTCCACATAAGGATTGGAATTTGATGTTTTTGGATTTTTATATTTTATGACTTCAAATCCACAAACTTCACAGCCTGAGCCGGCAACTTCCCGGCTCGATCTTAAAGAAACCGAGGCCGGCAGCGTTTTCGTTTCCAATTATCCACCTTATTCATTTTGGAGCGAAGATAAAATTTCTGCGGCCTTGGGAGCGTTGAACTCGCCGCCTCTGGAGAATACTCTTGGACTTTATTTGCATATTCCGTTTTGCAGAAAGCGCTGCAAGTTCTGCTACTTCAGAGTTTATACAGATAAAAATGCCTCGCAAATAGATGACTACTTGAACGCTTTGGCTAGAGAAGTAGAAATTTACAGCCAACTTCCCGCAGTTGCAGGTCGACCGCTAAAATTCGTTTATATCGGCGGCGGCACGCCTTCCTTCATTAGTGTCAAGCATTTGCGAACCCTCGTTCAAAAGCTCAAAACCAGCATTCCCTGGGATGGAACCGAAGAAGTCACATTCGAATGTGAGCCGGGTACGTTGTCACAATCCAAACTCGAAGCGATTCGCGAAGTTGGCGTGACCCGCCTGAGTCTCGGCATAGAAAACTTCAACGATTTCATTTTAAAGGAAAACGGCCGTGCCCATCTTTCCAAGGAAATTTTTGAAGTCATGCCCTGGATAAACCAGCTTGATTTCGATCAACTCAATGTCGACTTGATCGCCGGCATGGTCGGCGAGACCTGGGAGAGCTGGAAAGAGAATGTGCAAAAGACCATAGATCTGAATCCTGATAGCGTCACGATTTACCAGATGGAGCTGCCGTTTAATACCGTTTACACCAAGGAGTTGGGGGAAGGAAAAATTCATGTTGCCGACTGGCCGACAAAACGTGATTGGAACCAGTTTGCTTTTGAAGAGCTGGCCAAAGTCGGCTACGAAATCTCCAGTGCCTACACCATGGTGAAGAAAGATAAACCCCGCAGTTTTGTTTACCGCGACGCGGTTTGGCAGGGCACGGATATGCTCGGTACCGGTGTGGCTTCGTTCGGACACATGAGCCATGTCCACCTTCAGAATACCGCATCCTGGGACAAGTATATTGCTCAGGTTAATTCTGGCGAGCTGCCGCTAAGCCGTGCTTTTCTAACCACAGATGGCGAACGCCTGACCCGCGAAATGATTTTACAATTGAAGCTCGGTAAAATCAGCACTGAATATTTTCAGGAAAAATTTGATTGTGACATCCAAAGCAAATTTTCTGAGCCATA